>NZ_JARVSY010000025.1:0-248917 GCF_030208925.1 Rhodococcus sp. MEB032 | reverse complement strand
CGGTGACTCACAGAACGCCACGATCAACACGGCATGATCGAACGAGCAATCCCCGTCATCGAACCGAGCAGCCACCGCCGGAAGCGGCCGCAAAGCTGCACCCAGGGCGGCGATCTTCTTCCCGTCCCGGACCTGCAGCATCGTGTTAGCCGCCAACCACGCACCCACCCCGCGACTGGCAATCACCTGATCATCCGGCCGCAACGAGAGTTCGTCGACCACAGCCACTCGAACGGCTTCCAGGCGCAGAATCTCCGCACTCGCCTCGACAGCAGCAGCACGCAACTCGGCAGCAGTCAACTGCCACAACCGTCCGCGCAACCCCACCGCAGAACCCGACACCACATCCGACAACAAGACACTCATTGACCCCCCGATCCCCTCCCCAAACAATACTCGAACACCCGTTCGAGTCAAGAGTTTCTCGAGTCAATCCACCGAGCGTCCCGGAATCACCACACCGCATTGATAGGCGAGAACCACCAGTTGCGCGCGGTCGCGGACATCCAGTTTTGTCATCGCCCGGTTCACGTGCGTTTTTGCCGTGACCGCGCTGATCACCAATTCCGCAGCGATTTCGTCGTTGGACATCCCGAGGGCAACGAGGGTTACCACTTCGAGTTCGCGTGGGGTCAACTGACCGAAAATCCCAGAAGTCGAGTCGGCCCGCGACGGAGTGGAAAGGAACCGAGAAATCAACGCGCTGGTCGCAATCGGCGACAGCAAAGAGTTCCCACCTGCGACCGTCCGAACAGCATCGAGTAGATCCTCGGCTCGGATTCCTTTGCCGATGAAGCCGCTGGCTCCCGCCCGGATCGCCTGTGCCACATGCTCATCCACTTCGAAGGTGGTAAGAATCAACACGTGCACGTCGGTCAAATCCGGATGATCGGCAATCATGGCGGTCGCTTCGACTCCGCTGGTGCCTGGCATTCGAATGTCCATCAATACAACGTCGGGTCGATGCTCGAGCGCCGCCTGGAATGCCTGCTCTCCGTCTGCCGCCTCGGCGACCACCTCCATGTCCTCTTCCGAACCGATCAGCAGCGCAAGCGTTTGACGGAAGAGCGCCTGATCGTCTGCCACTACCACCCGAATACTCACGACTCCTCACGCTCCGAACCCCTGGACACCGAGACAAGCGGTAGTTGGGCGTCCACACGAAATCCCCCGTCGGCGCGGAATCCTGCTGAGACCTCGCCTCCCATCGCCTGTGCCCTCTCCTTCATTCCCAGCAGTCCGTACCCGGGTGGTGACGTCGAAGGCACTGCCGTTCCGGCGTTTTCGACCGACAGCATCAGAACCTCGGCTTCGTATGACAACGACACGGTGACGGCCCCTGGCAGCGCATGCTTGCTCGCATTCACGAGTGCCTCCTGGATAATTCGGTACGCTGTGAGATCTACTGCGGGCCCGAGTGGGCGCAGCGAACCCGCAGCGCGCACATCGATTTCCATTCCTGCACTGACGAATTGATCCACCAGTGCCGGTAGATCCGAAAGCCCCGGAGCCGGCTTCATCGAGCGATCACCGTCCTGAGCATCACGGAGAACTCCGACCGTGGCCCGAATTTCATCGAGTGCCGCCTTGGACGTTTCCTCCACTCCGCGTAGTGCAGTCGTCGCCTTCTCCGGGTCTTTCCCGATCAAGTGCGACGCGACCCCGACTTGCAGGTTGACCAAGGCAATGTGGTGCGCGACAACGTCGTGCAAGTCTCGCGCAATCCGCATCCTTTCTTCGACGACGCGGTGTCGGGCCTCGTCCTCGCGCATTCTTTCCGCTTGCACCGCGCGCGCCTCGACGGACTCCAGATAGGCCCGGCGAGAACGGACCTCGGCGCCGGCAAAACTTGCCATCAGCAACCACGACAACAACCCCAGTGCCTCCTGCAGGAGATTGTTCCCCACTCCCAAAAAGATCGTGACGAGCATCAGCGAGCTGACTGTGCTCGCCGCTGCGAAGAAGGTCCTCCGGCGGTCACTCGTGCTGGCAACGTAATAGAGGCACACCATCGCTGCGGAACCTGTGCCGGCATTCGGCGGCGCTGACAGTGCAATCATCAATACGCCGAGCAGTACTGCCACCGCCAGTGCCGAGAACGGATAGCGCCTTCGGAACACGATGGTTGCCGCTGCGATCGCTGTTACAAGCACTCCCACAACCGTGACCTCGCGGGTGTCATTGCCGTCGAGCGCGATGCGGTGCGCCGTCCACGTGGCAAGGAGCACGAGAATCGCCAGTGCCAGGTCGATGGTGCGCGGGTGTTCCGCACACCATCGACCCCACGTCGATGTCGAAGTCATCGATCTACCGTATCCGGGTCACACCGACAACTTGTCGCTCGTGGGTTCACTGGATTCCTTCGAATCTGCGAGCAGCGCAGTCAACTGCTCCCCCTCGACATCGACGTTCGGGACCAACCGGTCCAGCCATGAGGGGAACCACCATGCCTTCGAGCCCAACAGGGACATGACGGCCGGTACGACGGTCATACGAATCACGAAGGCGTCGAACAGAACCGCGAACGAGAGTCCGAGTCCGATCTGCATGATGAAGGCGTCGCCGCCGAAGATGAAGCCCGCGAAAACGGCGATCATGATCAGCGCCGCGGCCGTGACGACTCGCGCGCCCTGGTCGAAGCCCTTCACGACTGCTTCATCCGGTCCGTCACCGTGGACGAACGCTTCACGCATTCTGGTCACCAGGAACACCTGGTAGTCCATCGCCAACCCGAAGACGATGCCGATCATGAAGATGGGCAACATCGCCACAACTGATCCGGTTTGGCCTTCGATTCCGAGAATGCCGGCGAACCAACCCCACTGGAAGATCGCGACCAGCACACCGAACGTCGCGCCGATCGAGAGCAGAAATCCGAGAGTTGCCTTGAGCGGTACCAAGATCGAGCGGAACACCAGCATCAAAAGAATGAAGGCGAGGCCGACGACCAATGCGAGGTAGGGAACGAGGGCATCAGCCAGGCGGTCCGAGACGTCGATCGTCAACGCTGTCTGACCGGTGACCGACATCGTGGCCCCGGTCTCGTCGGTCAGTGATCCGGCGACCTCACGTATATCTGCGACGAGCGCCTTTGTTGCCTCGGTTTCCGGGCCACTCGAGGGAACCACCGTGATGACTGCTGTATCGCCGGCCTGATTGAGTGCTGGCGGCGTCACTGCCGCTACGTCGGGCAGAGCACCGAGCTTTTCCTGGGCGCCGCTCAATGCCGCTGCCGGATCTGCGGCGTCGGCAACGTCGACGACCACCATGAGCGGACCGCTGAACCCGGCACCGAACCCCTCGGAGAGTCGGTCGGTAGCCCTGGCGGCAGTTGTGTCGGGCACTGGTGGGCTCGCCAAACTCAGGTTGATTCCGAAGGTGGGGATCGCCAGCAATCCCAGCCCGAGGACAGACGCGAGCAAAACCGGAACTCGACGCCGGATCACGAACTTGGCCCATCGCGAGCCTGCGCCTTCCTTCGTCTTGCGATGCGTCAACTGACCACCGGACGCAAGCAGGCGACGATCGGATCGGCTCAGAACGCGCGATCCAGCAAATCCCAGCGTGGCGGGCAGCAGGGTCAGTGAAATCACCACTGCAACAGCAACTGCAAACGCCGCAGCCAGACCCATGCTCGTCAGGAACGGGATGTTCACGACGAACAGTCCTGCCAATGCGATGAGCACCGTCAACCCCGCGAACACTACGGCCGAGCCCGCCGTCCCCGCTGCTCTGCCCGCAGCAATTTCCGGATCATGTCCGTCACGTAGTTCGGAGCGGTAGCGCGAGACGATGAAGAGCGAATAGTCGATCGCCACGGCGAGCCCAAGCATCATTGCCAGGACCGTTGTGCTCGAACCCAATTCGATGAAACCAGTTGCGATAGTGATCGTGCAGATCGCGATGCCGATGCCGATCAACGCGCTGATCAAGGGAAGCCCTGCTGCCACCAACGAACCGAAAGTGACCGTCAGGACCACAGCGGCGATCGCGACGCCGATCACTTCGCCCATCGATTCGGCACTGCTTTCCATCAGCACGTTGCCGGCAACATCGACTGCCAGCCCTGAATCCGCGGCGTCGTGGACGGCGGACTCGAGCAGTTCTTTCGAGCTGTCCGGCAACTCGATCGAGTCGGCGGTATAGGAGACCTGCATGTATCCGATCGTCCCGGTCGGCGACACTCCGCCGGAGGCATATGGATCCGATACCGCTGCAACCTCGGGGTCCTTCCCGAGCGCAGAGACCAAGTCACTGACGGATCGTCGAATCGCCGGATCGGTGAGCGTCGTGCCCGCCGGAGATTCGAAGACGATGCGAGCACTGGCTCCGCCGGTGGACGATTCCGGGAACCGTTCAGAAAGAAGGTCCTGTGCCGCTTGCGATTCTGTGCCCGGGATCGACAATGTATTGACGGTCGGACCGGACAGCGTTGCTGCGCCTACTCCGCCCGCCACCAGCAGGACGACCCAGAAGCCCACCATTGCCCAACGGCGCCGAAACGCGAGTCGCGAGAGTTTGTACAGGAATATCGACATGCGTGTCACTGTGCCGATACACGACCCCGTCGCACATCGTGCACAGGTAGGCAGTTCGACGTACTGCGCTCGCAGTAGGGCGGTGGTCCCCAGTGCTAGACGGGCCGGCCCAACTCCCTTGACCACGGCGGATCCGCCCCGGGACGTGACACGGTGACGGCTGCCGCGCGTGCGGCAAAGGTCAACGCGGCCGACCAATCTGCCTCGGAGAACCCGCGCACAACTGCGACGTCGAGTGCGTCGTGACGATCAAGGTAGGCCAACAGGGCTCCGTGAACGGTATCGCCCGCACCGATCGTGTCCGCGACGTCGACCGCGGGCGCGGGCACCGAAACATCGAGTTGCTCGGTGATCAACCGCAACCCGTCACCTCCACGGGTGAGCAGGACGGCTCCGACGCCTTCGTCGAGCCACTCGGCGCCGTCGACCGAACCCAACCACTTCGCGTCGTCGTCGCTCACTTTGAGAATGTCGATGGCGGGCAACCACGAACGAAACCGTCGTCGATACGCGTCCGGGTCGGAGATCACCGCCGGACGAATGTTGGGGTCGACCATGGTGAGTCGACCGCGGGCGTGGGCTTCGTGCAGCAAAGCTTCGTAGGCCGAGGCCCCGGGCTCGAGCACCAGCGACAGCGTTCCGAACGAGAATGCCCGGGCAGAGGGAAGTTTCGGCAGCGCGAACTGTCGATCTGCCGTTCCCTCGAGGTAGAAGGAATACCGCGCACCACCGTCCGCTGCAAGGTTCACGACGGCCAGAGTTGTCGGCTCGGGCCCACGTTCGACTCCGGTTGTGTCGACATTGGACGCGGCCAGCGAGTCGATCATCCGATCTCCGAAGGCGTCGGTGGACAAGCGAGAGACGAATCCCACGTCGGATCCGAGTCGGCCCAATGCAACCGCAACGTTGAACGGTCCACCGCCCAACTTGGGCGAGAAGTTCTCCCCCACCGGAACCAGATCAACCAGTCCCTCACCACACACCACGACGGATCGTTCGCGTGTATCACTCATCGGTAGACCCTAACCTTCTCACCAGTCGAAGATGGATGTGACCTGCTCGGCACGAACGAGTTCGGGTGCCGAGCAGGTCACGAATGCGATGGGATTCAGCTACCCACACGCTCGCCCGTAGCCGGGTCGAAGAGGTGAACGAGGCCGTCCACCCGCTCGAAGCCCAGCGTCTGGCCGTACTGCAGCTTCGATCGCCCGCCGGTGCGTGCGACGAGCGAAATCGGATCGGATTCCGTGCCAGGTACGTGCGCGTAGATGTACGACTCGTTGCCCAGTTCCTCTACCAGGTCGATCTGAGCTGCGATTCCGTCTCCGGCAGCAACCACCTGGAATTGCTCGGGCCGAATTCCCACTGTGACCGAAGCCAGACCGGCCGCGGCGATTGCCGCCATCTGCTCGCGGTCCAGCGGAACCTCGACGTCACCGAAACGCACCCCACCCGAACTGACCGGCGCCGTTACCAAGTTCATACCTGGAGATCCGATGAAACCGGCAACAAACGCATTGGCCGGCCGATCGTAAAGTTCGGTCGGAGAAGCGAATTGTTGCAACTTGCCGCCCTTGAGCACTGCCACGCGATCACCCATCGTCATCGCTTCCACCTGATCGTGCGTGACGTAGACGGTGGTGGTTCCGAGACGACGCTGCAACGCCGCGATCTGCGTGCGGGTCTGGACGCGTAGCTTTGCGTCGAGGTTGGAGAGCGGCTCGTCCATGCAGAACACTTGCGGTTCACGAACGATAGCTCGGCCCATGGCAACTCGCTGCCGTTGACCACCGGAAAGCTTGGCCGGTTTGCGGTCGAGATAGTCAGTCAGGTCAAGCAGTTTGGCCGCTTCGGCCACTTTCTTCTTACGCTCCTCGACGGGCACACCGCGCATCTTCAACGCGAACCCCATATTTTCCCCGACGGTTTTGTTGGGGTACAGCGCGTAATTCTGGAAGACCATTGCGATGTCGCGATCCTTCGACGGGACATCGGTCATGTCCTTGCCGTTGATGGTGATCGCACCGGAATCGATGTCCTCGAGCCCTGCCAACATGCGCAGGGCCGTGGACTTTCCGGAACCTGACGGACCGACGAGCACGATGAACTCCCCGTCCTTGATGTCAAGATCGAGTGAATCTACAGCGAGGGTCCCAGCACCTTCGTAGATGCAAGACGCTTTCTGGTAAGAGATTTCAGCCATGACGAACTCCTGAGAGGGTGAGGAGAATTATTTGATTGCACCGAAGGACAGGCCGCGCACCAGTTTGTTCTGGGCGAACCAACCGGCCAGGATGACGGGCAATGCCGCCATGGTCGCTGCCGCGGAGAGCCGAGCCCAGTACAGTCCCTCGCCGGTGATGAACCCGACCAGGAAGACCGGAATCGTCTGCGCTTGAACAGCTGTCAGGTTGACTGCGAAGAAGAATTCGTTCCACGAGAAGATCACGCAGATCAGCGCAGTCGCAGCAATTCCGGGCGAGATCAGCGGGAGGATCACCTCGCGAACCGAGGTCCACAAACTCGCGCCGTCCATGCTGGCAGCTTCGAGAAGTTCGCCGGGGACTTCGAGAAAGAACGAACGCATCATCCACACTGCGATCGGCAGATTCATCGATGTGTACAAGATGACCAGCGCCCAGATATTGTCGAGCAATCCGATGTCGTTGACGATCACGTACAGCGGCACGATTGCAGCGACGACTGGGAGCATCTTGGTACTGATGAAGAAGAACAGCACATCCTGAGTCTTCTTCACCGGGCGAAGCGAGAGCGCAAAAGCCGCCGGAACACCCAGTAGCAGAACAAGAATCGTCGACATTCCTGTGGCAAATGCCGAGTTCGCTAGCGTCGTGCCGAGACCGGAATCGAGAACGGCACGAAACTGCTCGAGCGTCGGGGTGAAGAACAACTTCGGCGGATCCGTGTAGGCGTCTGCCTCGGTCTTGAATGCGGTCAGGACCATCCAGAAGACCGGGAAGAAGAATCCCAGAGCGGCGATCCACGCCACGACCGACCACGGACTGAACTTACTGCCCTTCTTTTTCTTGACGACGGGTTTGTCGGTCGTCACGCTTGTCGTCTCTACGGCAGTCATCACGCCGCCTCCTCGTTGCCGGTGAAGCTCTTGAAGATCAATCGGAGCGCAAGTGTCGACACGATGATGGTCGCGATCACTGTCACGACACCCATCGCCGCAGCTTGACCTACGTCGAAGCCGAGGAACGCGCGCTGGTAGATGTAGAACGGCAGGTTCGAACTGGCCACGCCTGGCCCGCCCGACGTCATCATGTACACCGCGTCAAAGGTGTTCACGAGGTAGATCGCACCCAGAACTGCACCGAGTTCGATGAAACGGCGCAGGTGCGGCAGTGTCAGTTCGCGGAACATCGCAAACGGCTTGGCTCCGTCCACCCGTGCGGCTTCGAGGATGTCTCGGGGCATGGACTGCAAGCCGGCCAGAATGAGCAGCATCATGAAAGGCGTCCATTGCCAGATCAGATTGATCATGACGGCGGCGAGCGGAAACTTGCTGACCCAGTCGACCTGGCCGACACCGAAAGGCTGGAGGACAAAGTTCACGATACCGAACACCGGGTCGAACATTGTTGTCTTCCAGAGCAATGCGCCAGCGACGGGGGTGATGAGAAACGGCGTGATCAGCAGTGTCCGCACGATCCCGCGACCGAGGAAGGCTCTGTCGAGTAGCAGTGCCAACGCGAGTCCGAGGATCACCGAAACGATGACCGTCCCCACGATCATGATGACCGTGTTGACCGCGACTTCCCGAAACTGACTGTCCTTGAAAACCTCGATGTAGTTGTCGAACCCGTTGAAGTGCCGCGATCCCGGCCGGACAAGGTTCCACGACTGCGTCGAGTAGTAGAGGGTGAACAGAAACGGAATCTGGGTGACGACGATCGAGAAGATCAACGCCGGCAACAGGGGACCTCTACGACGCCAACCCTCGGCGCGGGAGATCTTCTTTTCGACACGGACCGGTGGCGCGTCGTCCACCGTAGTTCTGGGCTCGGCAACCGTAGTCATCGGTTCTCCTGATAGGTCTT
The DNA here is from genome assembly GCF_030208925.1 of Rhodococcus sp. MEB032. Classification (NCBI taxonomy): domain Bacteria; kingdom Bacillati; phylum Actinomycetota; class Actinomycetes; order Mycobacteriales; family Nocardiaceae; genus Rhodococcus; species Rhodococcus sp. MEB032. The sequence continues at coordinate 240,312 of NZ_JARVSY010000025.1, read as the reverse complement.
GCCGACCACCTCGGCATACTGCTGGGATTGTTCGAGTGCTTCTTTCACGCTCTTCTGACCCGCGATGGCCGCACTGATCTGCTGGCTGACGCGAGTGCCCAGGTCCTGAAACTCAGGGATGGTTAGGAACTGGACGCCGGTGTACGGAACCGGTTGCACTGTAGGGTTTTTCGGATCTGCATTGTTGATCGATTCGAGGGTGATCGGACCGAATGCCTGTGCGGCCTCTTGATATTCCGGAATCTCGTAGGTCGATAGGCGACTTCCCGGAGGAACTCTCGACCAGCCGAGTTCGGTTCCGACCTTCTGGATGTAGTCCTTGTTCGTCATCCAGGAAATGAACTTCCAGGCATCATCTTTGTTCTTTGCCGACTCCGGGATTCCGAGCGCCCACGTGTAGAGCCAACCAGGATCGGACTTCTCGACCTTCGGGGCCTTCGCATATCCGATGTTGCCGACTACCTTCGACGACGCAGGGTCCTCGAGAACCGACACAGCCGACGTCGCGTCGTACCACATCGCCGTATTGCCTTGCGCGAATTGTGTTGCACATTCACCGAATCCGCTTGTGGCAGGACCCGGCTGACCGTGCTCCTTGACCGTGTCCACGTAGAACTGAACCGCATCCTCGACCTGCGGACTGGTCAGCTGCGCATTCCAATTCTCGTCGTACCAGCGTCCACCGAAGGTGTTGATCACGGTGTTCAGCGGTGCGAGCACCTCACCCCAGCCAGGCTTTCCGCGCAAGCAGATTCCCGCCATCTTGGCGTCCGGGTTGTCGAACTGTGCTGCCCAACCTGCAACTTCTTGCCACGTCGGGTCTTCGGGAACTGTAATCCCCGCCTGATCGAACAGATCCTTGCGGTACATCAGGAACGACGACTCCCCGTAGAAGGGGACCGCGTACATACTGTCCTCGTACGACAGAGAAGTCTTGATCGACGGTACGAAGTCGTCCTCGTCGTAACCGGGCGTCGTGTCTGCATAGTCGGACAGGTTCGTGAGCCAACCGTTTGCAGCCCACTGAGGTGTCTCGTAGTTGCTGATCATCACGACGTCGAACTCACCGCCGCCGGTTGCCGTCGACGCTGTGATCTTGGCGCGCGCCTGGTTCTCGGAAAGGCTGACGAATTTGAGGTCGATGCCAGGGTTCTCGGCTTCGAAAGCCGGCGCCAGCTTGATGGCGTCCTGCATCTGCGAGTTCGACACCATCGCAATGGTGACTGTTCGTTCGCCGGAACCACCGAGCGCACCAGCGCCCGCACATCCCGACACCAGGAGGCAGAGCGCCGCCGCGGCAGCGCCCCACACTCGTCTTCCTGTTTTCACGGATTACCTTCCTTCACACTTGCGTGTCAGTCGCGCGCTCGGACAGCGAAACTCGTGAGATCGCTAGCCTTCGAGCAGCCACTGGGCGCACTCGACGTCGGTGACGAGTACGTTTGCCAAACCTCCGCGCAATGCGCCCAGAACGGCCTGGCGTTTGTGTGTTCCCCCCGAAATCAGAATCGTCTGATCGCAGGATTTCACTGCGTCGAGCGAGACGGAGACCGTTCGCTCAGGCAGTGGCCCCTCCACTGGATTGCCGTCGATCGTGTAGAAACGGCCGCCGATTTCACCGACAGCGCCTCGACTTTCCAACTCGTCCAGCATGGTCGAGTCGACGAAGCTACCGGCAAACAAGGTCGTCGCGGTCGAGACGGCACCGACTCCGAAAACCATGATGTCGGAATCAGTTCCGGCTTGCAGCGCCTTCGAGATCACCGAGTCGTTTCGCATCGACTCCACAGTCGCCGGGTCGGCATACAGCGGAGCGTTGAGACGAATAGGATTGGCCTGCAACTGTTGTGCACATCGGCCGATGGTGAAGTCGACACCGGTTTGGTAGTCGGTCACCGTCATGGAGCCGTCAAGTTGTACCACAGCCGAGCACTTCGCGGCCTTGTCTGGCAAAGACCCTGCTACCGCAACGGTTTCCGGACCCCAGGTAAACCCGAGAACGCTCGACGGCTGCAGACGACGAACCAGAACTTCCGCTGCTCGTCGACCGAGTGCGTCGAAGTCCGGGTCGTCCGCATCCGAAATCGCTTCGGGGACGATCAACACTTCGGCCAACCCGAAGTGCTTCTCCAGCTTCGATTCCAACTCCGTGTTCACCGAACCTTCGAGCTCCGGCGGTACCAAAATCTCGACCCTGACCAAACCTTGCGTCCGCGCCCTGGCCAACAGTCGCCCGGCTGTCGGCCGCGAGACGCCCAACTTCGCTGCAATCTCCGCCTGAGTGGCACCTTCGAGGTGATACATGGTCGCTGCCCGCAAGGCGAGCCGCACATCTTCGGAAGCGGGCAACTTCGACGTCTTGAGTCCTGTGGGCTGAGCCGACTGGTTCACGCGGCCTCCTTGTGCATCAGGTTCAAAGTTTCTTGATTGTGAGCAAATGCTCACTAGATGTTCTTATGCTCATTAAGCTAACATCTACGTTGTGACCCACACAACAGTTTCCGGAGAATCCGTCGATCTACCTGCGACAATTCGGGCAAATGTCCTCGTCGAGACCGGAAAGATGCAGATGGTCGAGAGACCACGACCGTCCCCGAAGGCGGGTGAAGTCCTCGTTCGCATCCATGCCGTGGGCGTGTGCGGGTCGGACGCGCACTACTTTCACGAAGGTCGCATCGGCCCTTACGTAGTCAACTCACCGCTCGTTCTCGGACACGAAGCATCGGGACGCATCGCTGCGGTCGGTGACGGCGTCGACCCAAGACGCATCGGGCAGCGTGTCTCCATCGAGCCTCAGAAGCCCGATCCGACAAGTCCCGAATCCAAGGCAGGCAGATACAACCTCTGCCCTCATATGGAGTTCTTCGCGACGCCGCCGATCGACGGTGCGCTGACCGACTACGTCACGATCGGTGCCGACTTCGCCCATCCCATCGCAGATTCCGTGTCCTACGAGGCAGCTGCGCTGTTCGAGCCACTTTCCGTAGGGATAGCCTCAGCCCAGAAGGCGGGGATCACTGCCGGCTCTCGGGTGTTGATCGCCGGCGCCGGCCCGGTAGGAATCCTGACGACGCAGGTGGCCAAGGCATTCGGCGCGACGGAAGTCATCGTCTCGGACATCGACGCGGCCCGGCGTGATGTGGCACTGAAATTCGGCGCAACAACCGTCGTTGATCCCCATGTAAGCGACGTACGCTCGCTGGCCGTCGACGCATTCATCGACGCGTCGGGTGCCACGGCTGCAGTGATCGACGGGATTCACGCAGTTCGGCCCGCTGGAACCGTCGTTCTGGTCGGAATGGGTGCCGACGAGATACCGTTGCCGGTCCCGATCATTCAGAATCGCGAACTGATGCTCACCGGAGTGTTCCGATACGCCAACACGTGGCCGATCGCCGCCGCACTGGTCGCTGCCGGGCGCGTCGATCTGGACTCGATGGTCACAGCACGCTTTTCACTCGAACAGTCGCAAGAGGCCCTGGTGGCCGATTGCATTCCCGGCAGCATCAAAGCCGTAGTCATTGTCGCCGAAGGAGACTAGTACTTTCATGGAACTCAATACGAAGACCCTGCTCGACTTCGATGCTGCACTCGAAGTGCCGACCTACGACCGGAGCAAAGTTACTACCGGCATAGTGCATTTCGGTGTCGGAGGCTTTCACCGTGCACACCAGGCCATGTACATCGATGCTCTCCTGCGACGCGGTGAGGGCTTCGACTGGGGAATCTGCGGAGTGGGAGTGATGCCGTCGGACAAGCGAATGAAAGACGCACTCCGCGCGCAGGACTGCCTCTACACGCTGGCGCTCAAGCATTCCGACGGAACCCTCGAGGCCCGGGTCATCGGGTCGATCGTCGAGTACCTGTTCGCTCCGGAGGATCCGGAGGCGGTGATCGAAAAGATGGCATCCGAATCGACGAAAATCGTATCTCTCACCATCACCGAGGGCGGATACAACATCTCGCACACTACGGGTGAGTTCGACGCGTCCGATCCCGATGTAATGCACGATCTCGAGCCGGGAACACTCCCCCACACCACCTTCGGTCTGATTTGTGCTGCACTCGCACTCCGTCGCGACCGGGGCCTCGCCCCGTTCACGATCATGAGTTGCGACAACATCGAAGGCAACGGATCGGTCGCCAGGACGGCAGTCGGAGCGTTCGCCGCCCTGAAGGATCCCGAACTTGCGGAGTGGATCGACGAGAACGGCGCCTTCCCCAACTCCATGGTCGACCGGATCACACCCGTCACGACAGCCGAGGTGACCACCGAGATCGCCGAGACGTTTGGCGTGGAAGATCAGTGGCCGGTCGCGGCTGAGCCGTTCACCGCGTGGTTCCTCGAGGACGAGTTCACCTCAGGCAGGCCACCTCTGGAGAATGCCGGCGTCAATCTCGTGCCGGATGTTCGCCCGTACGAACTGATGAAACTGCGCCTTCTCAATGCCGGCCATCAAGGCATCGCGTACTTCGGCTACCTTGCCGGATACCGCCTGGTCCACGAGGCATGCCAGGACGAACTCTTGTCGGGGTTCCTGCTCGACTACATGAATCTCGAAGCGACGCCGACCCTTGACCCGGTACCCGGCGTCGACCTCGATCAGTACAAGAAGACCCTCATCGAAAGATTCTCGAACCCCCAGATCCGCGACACGATTGCACGTCTGTGTGCCGAGTCGTCCGATCGAATTCCCAAGTGGCTGTTGCCCGTCATCCGGAACCAACTCGACACCGGTGGGTCGATCAACCTGTCCACCGCAATTGTCGCTAGCTGGGCCCGCTACGCCGAGGGCACAGACGAGAACGGAGATCCCATCACCGTCGTCGATCAGCTGTCGGACACTCTGGTGCCGCTCGCCCAGAAACAGTCGAGCGACCCGTTGGCCTTCATCGGGTACCGCCAAGTGTTCGGCGATCTCGTGGACGATCGCCGATTTGTCGCTAGCTTCCGAAAGACCCTCGACTCATTGCACTCCGTCGGAGCCAGAAGAACCCTCGAGGAGGTGCGCGGGCTCTGACTACACCGAGACGTCGTGCAGGTGATGGATCGGATCGTGAATGAAGTAGGCCGCCAACGATTCGACGGTGAACGCCGATCCGTCACTGCGGAGACCCCGTCGTTGGCGGCTACCCTCTGGCACGGTTTCGAAGGCATTCGCGACCTCCGCCGCGGCGTCGGACAATTCCGATGCCACCTTTGCCGGATCTTGGTCGTTGTACCGCTCGGCCTCGGCTGTTGCGTCCTGATCCCAGTTCTCGAATCGCGGATCGTCGAATTCGAGCATCTGTTCCAACCGCACCTTGAAGATCCGGAACACGTCGCGTACGTGGGCGGAATACTCCAGCGCTGACCATGTTTCGCTGTCCGGTCGCTCCGTCACATTCTCGCGCTCCAGTACCTCGGCCCACGAGACGGCATTGCTACGCACAAGATCTGGAACATCCGCGAACGCCACAGCGGACGAATCAAACCCGCACTCGGCGCATGGGCGTTCGAGGACCCAGGTCCAGTTCTTTGTATCCGGGGTGATCGGCATGGATCGAGAATAGTCCGCCAGGGCGGGGTCAGTCTGCTTCGATTGGCCGATGAAGCGAATCATGATCGCTATTGCGACTCCATTCGTGCTGATGCTTACTTCGTGTGGCGGGGACGTGGGCGACGCCGAACCACACGAACTCGCCTTCACATGCGACGACGCACATGCGTACCTCGAAGTTTTCGGGACGGTCGAGGCGGCGTTGGCCCGGCTACAGAGCCCTGGATGGAACGATGTCCCTGAACTCGCGGGTTCCGCCAGCGCCTGGGCAGCGTTCACACCACAACAGCAGACTGCGATAGTCAATTCACTTCATGCGGCTTCCCGAGGTGAATGTTGATCCGTATTTCGGTGCCGTTATCCGGCATCTGACTCCGTCGACAAGATTTGCCGGTCGATACTCGGATCGGCCGAAGAACTGGACATACTCCGACTGATCCCACGTCGCCGATCGATCGAGTCCGCGATGACACGAGCGGACCGCACGACGACTGAAGAGGATTCGACGCTGAGGCGCGTGAGCGCACCCAAGAAGCCTTCGAAGCAGCGAAATCGGGATCGTGCGACCGAGCAACGCCGGAGGCCTGATTCGCCGGTCGCACAACAGAATTACAAACGACGACGTAACTACGTCATTCCGTTCGTGACAAAATACTCGTTCGTCGGCGACGGACCGATCACTTCGATTTCCTCGACGGGTCTCGTCGCCCCTCACGTGAAGGGCGTCGAGTCGACATGTACCCCTTCCGAACGCAGTAAATGCTCGGCCGCACAAATCAACAGGGAAATGGATTCGTACGAGAGTCCCTCGATCGCATGCATCAGCCTGTCAGGCGCCGGAATCGACCGGTCGACCGGCGAACCCTCGGATCTCCGCACAGAAAGCACGGTCGAGAGTTCTCGTTGATTCACCACCTGACCTGCGCTGTTCGCTCGCTCGAACATGGCATTCAGCCGCTGGACCAGTTCCTCACCTTCAGCTGATCGAATAGTGTTGCCGAACAGCCTGTTTCCATGATCGGCTTCGACACCAGGCCCGATCGAGTTCTTGATTGTCACAGTATGTTCTCCGTTACGTTGGTCTGTCAGGTTGATCAGGGGTGCGACCCGGCGCAATTCACAGAGCCTTTATCCGTGCCGCCCAACGGCGTCGCGTCCATCGACAGCAGACGAATCTCCCCCGGCGCCCATCGGCTTCCGGTAGCGAGACCTTCAAGTTGCTGTTCACTTGCAGTTCGTCGTTACACTTTAACAATAGTTGTAACGCATCGACAAGTGTTTTGTTCCGATTGCCCGGTTTTGCACCCGATCAAGGCAACTACTGAGCTCTCGCGGGCTGCGGATTCTGCAATTCACGAAGCTCGGCAAAATGGATCCGACGCAGACAAGGACGGCGAGACAGCCCTCGTTGGCTCTCATTTCCAGTGATCGAGCACGAAGTGCTCAATGGTGATAGCCCAAGTCCGACAGCGCTTTTCAGACAGAGAAAGGGCCCCGCAGTTGCGGGGCCCACTATCGTTGCCGTTCCTCGCGTGGAGTCGTTTCCGACAGTCGGCTGCCGGTCAGCGCGTCAACATTTGGGTGCAGCCGAGCCGCGGGGGGGGGACGGCTCGACTGCCTTGTACCTACACCGGTAGGCACGTCTAAAGCGTGACACTTCTGTACGTCGAGCACATACGCTGAAATACCCGGATAGGTACCTACTTTTCCTTCACGTCCGGCACGTCGCTCGCTCGGTTGCGCCCAATTGCACTGCGCTCCCGATACTTGTCGAGGATTGGGTATCCGGATCCGAGACTTTCACCTCGTCCGAGATCGACGATCGCGGTACGACATTTACTTGTGTAGCCACGAAGGATCAACTCAGCCGTACCCGCATGCGCGTTGCGTGCGATTCAATACCAACTACGTGTGGGCAACTGCACCAACTACCTGTGGGCAACTGCCCTGTTGATTGCACTCTGCGCACTTGTCGCCGTTGCGATCGTCGGCAGCATGACTTTCGACAAAAGTCATTGGTTCTGACCTGCGGGCTCACGGCAACTGAACGTGGGGCGGGCGGGGCTCGAACCCGCGACCAATGGATTATGAGTCCACGGCTCTAACCGACTGAGCTACCGCCCCATCCGGATGCGATGCATCGCGGCGAATCCGAATGTTACCGGCACATCCGACGCGGATCACAATCGGGCAGGCGGTGACGCGTTGCACTCTTTCGAGTCGAGTCTTCCAAGGTTGGTCGGCACAGGCGCGATGAGCCGATACCGTGGGAGTGCACACCCCACGGAACAGGATCACCACATGAAGCTTGCACTGACCGAATTCAAGAACTCGAAGGCCACGATCCGGATCATCATGTCCGACGGCGCGAAACTGAACGGCACCGTCACCGATTTCACCGAAGACACTCTCGTTCTCAATTCTCCGAATGGTGTCTACTACATCAACCCCAGCCACATCATCCGGCTGTTCGAGCCGTCGGATCGCGCAGCGAAGTAGGCGCACCGGTCAAACAGTTCGACGGTTCCACCGAAAGCCCGACGCAGACACTTGCGTCGGGCTTTGGTGTATCTATCGCCAATATCTTCGCGTCGCGTTCACGGGTGCTGATGCCGCCTATCCTCTCCGACATGGCGAACGACAGCGGACCACCTGAACTCGTGTTGTTCGACTTGGGCGGTGTGCTGTGTCGATTCGAGCCTGACCGTCGCGCCGCAGAACTGGCTGCGGCCATCGGCGTCACGGAAGACGAGATTCATGCCCTCGTGTTCGCGTCCGGGTTCGACCAGGAATGCGATCTCGGCATTCACTCCGAAACCGCGATCCTGGAACGCTTTCGACGACTCGGGTTTCCTGGTGACCGCGACGAGCTACGCCGAGCCTGGGCCAAGGCCTTCATCCCGGACCGCGCGGTCATCGATCTCGCAATCGCGCTTCGAAGCGAGGGGGTCGTGGTCGCCACACTCTCCGACAACGGACCTGTTCTCTTGGCCGCCATCGAGAGTGTCGTAACTCCATCGGCAATCGACGAGCATGTTTTCTCCTGCATGCTCGGAGCTACCAAACCCGAACCTGCGGCCTTCCTGGCTGCGCTGGAGTTGCTCGATGCGCGTCCACAGCAGACCTTCTTCGTCGACGACAACCCGGTGAACGTCCTCAGCGCTCGACGGCTGGGAATTCGCGGCGAACAAGCAAACAAGGCGGCAGACGTCGAATCGGCACTTCGATCGGTGGGTCTGCTGCGAGCGCACTAGGTCAGATCAAAACAAGAAAGCCCCCCACCCGATTTCTCAGGTGAGGGGCTTTGCTGCTCCCCCGGCTGGACTCGAACCAGCAACCGTCCGATTAACAGTCGGAAGCTCTGCCAATTGAGCTACAGGGGATTGTCTTGCTCGCTTCGCCCGTTCCGGCGTTGCCTGAGAAACTGTAGCGAATCCTTCACCGAAGTACCAAATCGCCTGCCCAGCGAGTCATCAGGCAGGATGGAGTCAGGACGATCGGTGCTGGAGGGAAGCAGGAATGATGCGTTTGTTGATCGGTGTTGCAGCTGGGTACGTCCTGGGAACCAAAGCGGGCCGCGCACGATACGAGCAGATCAGCCGGGCCGCGAAGGCGGTGGCCACCAGTCCGGCCACCAAGAAGGTGTTAGACGCGTCACGGCAGAAGCTGGCCGACTCACTGAGTACTCAGCCCAAGCTCGAGCCGATGAAGCCGATTAACGAGGAGACTACGATTCTGGTCCCCCACGACCAGTTGAAGAAAAACCGCTAGGTCAGACGCTTTGGTCGCCGACAGCCTGCTCACGCAGCTGTCGGCGATACTGCTCCAGCGCCACGAGGTCGCCGAACAGTGAGTTGTACTCCTCGGGGGCTGCAGCAGGTGAAACGCGCTGAAGCTTGGATTTGAGGTCGGCAACCTGCTCGCCCACCCACGCTTCCTGCAGTCGTGCGAGCACTCCGTTGATGTAGCGCGGAACCGTGTCTTCGTCACACGGCATCGGTTCGACGGCCAGCTCAGATACAACCGAGGCCACCGTCATGTCTTCGACGCCCTTGGTGACGACTTCGATCCACTCGGCGCCGCCGAGTCCCTTGCTCGTTCCACCGGCGTCAGCCATTGCCTGTCTGATGACAACGTAGGCGGGGTGGGTGAACGTCTCGGGCGGCAACGAGTCGAAGACACTGCCGGCGATGCCAGGGTGCTGCAATGCGGCCTTGAGGACAGCTCGCTGCGTCGAGAGCGCCGGATCGTTGGGCCGGGGCCTGGAGATTCCGATCGGCAGCGCAAGCGCATCAGCGGCAGGTGCCTCGACAACCTGACGACGCTTGGGCGCCGGCGAAGACCCGCGCGTCGACGCCCGTTTGCGAGCTTCGTCACGCACGCGTCGTCGAACCGACGGAAGATCGTCCCAACCGACCCATCCGCACAACAGATTCGCGTAGCTGTCGCGCAGAGTTGATTCCTTGATCTGCGCAACGACGGGCACGGTACGACGCAGGGCCTCGACACGACCTTCAGCGGTCTCCAGATCGTGTTCGGTGAGGATGGACTTCACCACGAACTCGAACATCGGAGTGCGCCGTGCCACGAGGTCGCGAACGGCGGCGTCACCAGACTTCAGACGCAGATCGCACGGGTCCATTCCGTCGGGCGCGACGGCGACGAACGTCTGCCCGGCCATCTTCTGATCACCCTCGAACGCCTTCATCGCAGCGGCCTGCCCCGCGGCATCACCGTCGAAGGTGTAGATGATTTCACCGCGAAAGTAGCTGTCGTCCATCAGGAGTCGGCGGAGCATCGCAAGGTGCTCCTCACCGAAGGCGGTTCCGCACGAAGCGACGGCGGTCTTGACGCCGGCCAAGTGCATCGCCATGACGTCGGTGTAACCCTCGACGACTACCGCCTGGTGCCCCTTGGCGATGTCGCGCTTGGCGAGGTCCAAGCCGAACAAGACCTGAGACTTCTTGTAGAGAATCGTTTCCGGCGTGTTGACGTACTTACCCGGCATGGTGTCGTCGTCGAAGAGCTTGCGGGCACCGAAGCCGATGACGTCACCGGCGACGCTGCGGATCGGCCACAGAAGTCGGCGATGGAACCGGTCGATCGGACCTCGCCGGCCTTCTTTGGACAGCCCGGCTGCTTCGAGTTCCTTGAACTCGAAACCTTTGGACATCAAGTGTTTTGTGAGAGTGTCCCAACCTTCTGGCGCGTATCCACACCCGAACTGCAAGGCCGCTGCACCGTCGAAGTTTCGCTCGGTGAGGTAGTCGCGAGCCGCCTGGGCATCGGGTTCGCGCAGACGAGCGGCGTAGAACTCCTGAGCCGCCGCGTTTGCTGCGATCAAGCGTGCACGGGTGCCGCGATCGCGCTGAACGGACGGTCCGCCGCCCTCGTACGAAATCGTGTAGCTGAGTCGATCCGCCAACTGCTCGACGGCCTCGACGAAGCTGATGTGATCCATCTTCTGCAGGAACGAGTACACGTCACCACCCTCACCGCAGCCGAAGCAGTGGTAGAGGCCGTGGTTGGGTCGCACGTGGAACGACGGCGACTTCTCGTCGTGAAAGGGACACAGACCTTTGATCGAATCGCCACCGGCACGCTTGAGTGAAACGTATTCACCGACGATGTCCTCGATGCGAGTGCGTTCGCGAATGGCCGCGATGTCTCTGTCAGAAATTCGGCCCGCCACGTACGTCAGTCTAGGCGGTCGCCCGGCACCTCCTGACAACGATATGTTGATGGCCGACTCTGCACCGCAGCGATGGGACCGACGATGACTGAAAACGCCTCGAGCTCGCACGAAGGGCGATCAGGAACCCGATTCGGCGTGTACGAGTTGCGTAGCCTCCTCGGCCGAGGCGGAATGGGTGAAGTGTACGAGGCGTACGACACCTCGAAGGATCGCCTGGTCGCTCTCAAGTTGCTCCATCGAGAGCTTGCGGCCGACCCGTCATTCCAAGCTCGTTTCCGCCGAGAATCTCGCACCACCGCCGCCCTGAACGAACCGCACGTGATCCCGGTGCACGACTGGGGCGAGATCGACGGAGTTCTCTTCATCGACATGCGATTGGTCGAAGGTCATACGTTGCGAGCCGAGTTGACCGAATTCGGCCGACTCACGCCTGTACGAGCCGTCGACATCGTCTCGCAAATCGCGTCGGCGTTGGACGCCGCCCATGCCCGCGGGCTCATCCATCGTGACGTCAAACCAGACAACATCATTCTCACGAACAACGGCTTCGCCTACCTCGTCGACTTCGGAATCGCATACTCACAGACGGACACGAAGATCACCACCGAGGGAAGCGCAGTCGGTTCGTATGCATACATGGCGCCGGAGCGGTTCGGAATCGAAACGCCGACGGCCGCAGCGGATGTCTATTCCCTGGCTTGTGTCCTCTACCAATCACTCACCGGAACAACACCTTTCAACACCACAAGCATCGAGCATCTGGTCAATTCGCACCTGAACGCTCCGCCGCCACGCCCCACACTGGCGGTTCCGTCGCTCCCGCAAGGCCTTGACGCCACCGTGGCTCGCGGCATGGCAAAGGATCCCGCACACCGCTATCCGACTACGGGAGCGCTCGCACTCCAAGCGCGGCAGGCCCTCTCGACGACCCACACCCCCGGTGCCGCCGGCGGATTGCAACCCACGATCGTCGGGCAGCCCACCTACACCACGGCGAATCCCGCTCACGGGAACTACACGCACATCGTGACAAAGACCAAGCGAAACCGAGCACCGATCGCGATCGGTGCGGCTGGAGTTGCACTCGTTCTGGCCGCAGGAGGCACGGCGGCCTGGGTGACGCTGGGGAATTCGGGCCCCGAATCACCAACCGCTGTAGCAGCTTCCACCGCCACGTCGGCACTGGCACCCATTCAGGATCCGGTCAGAACGCCGAAGCTCGAGCCGCTACCCACCGCCGGACAGCAGGCAACCACCACCACGCGGGCGCCGAACCCCGCCACGAAGAACGGCGATCTCGGGGTGAGCAAGCCGATCACCGTCCCCTCATGCAAAGGAACCGGAATCGTGGTGTTGGCCAATGCCACCGATCCGGCAACGTACGCCAGCGAGATCCAGAACTACCTCGACGCGTTCCCCGGCTCGAAATACCTACGCACAGACCAGTCCTGCCCGTCACTGCGTCAAGTCTCCGATTCGGGGACGGCGATCTACACGGTGTATCGCGAATCCGGGAACACCGAGTCGAAGATCTGCAAGGACGTTCGCGCAGCAGGTGGCGACGCTTACGGCAAGTGGCTCGATACCACTACCGACCCGTCGACGCGGATGACTTGCTGAGGGCGTAAGTGGCTCAGCCCCAGCTGGCCTGCGCGCCCAGGCTCGCTTTGTCCACCCGTTCGAGCCGACTCTCCGTGTACGACGCGATCTGATCCACCACCACCCGGACCCGAGCACCGTCGTCTGCGGCGCGTTGCCACGCGGGCAGCAGGATCGGATCGAGCCCGGCCGGCGCAGTTGCCAGCAGCCATTCCGCGACGCGATGAACACGATCACGCTGCCGATCCTGACGCGCTTTGTGTCCGGCGTCGGACATCACGTAGTAGAGCGCCACGGTCTTGAGCAACGCGACCTCGGATGCGACGGCCTCGGGTATGTCGAGGTCGGCTTGATAGCGCGAGAGGGGTCGGTTGCCGTTTGTGAGCCGAGTGCTGGCGATCGCGGCCGTGGCGAAGCGTCCCACCAATTCACTTGTCAGGTTCTTCAACGCGACGGAACTTCCCAGCGTCCCGTCGAAACTTCCGACTCCGCGTACGACGGGGAGTTCGGACAACCGCTGAGCGGCTTCGATCAGATCGTCGACTACCAAGCCGCGGAACTCGGAGGCCCCCAGTTCTGCCAGTGCGCGCTGCTCGGACGGATCAGCAAGCGAGCGAAGGTCGATCCGGCCTGCGATCACCCCGTCCTCCACGTCGTGCACGGAATAGGCGATGTCGTCGGCCCAGTCCATGACCTGAGCTTCCAGGCATTGCCGTCGCTCGGGCGCTCCCTCGCGAACCCAGGCGAGCACCTCTGCGTCGTCGTCGTATGCCCCGAACTTCGCGCCGGGCTCAGGGCGGGTCCAGGGATACTTGATGGCTGCGTCGAGTGACGCCCTGGTGAGATTGAGGCCTGCGCTCAGACCGTCGGGGCGCAGGATCTTGGGTTCGAGGCTGGTCAAGATCCGCAGATTCTGCGCATTGCCCTCGAAACCTCCGCAGTCCTTGGCGACTTCGTCGAGGGCCTTCTCGCCGTTGTGACCGTACGGTGGGTGCCCGATGTCGTGCGCGAGACCGGCGAGGTCCACCAGGTCCGGATCGCAACCGAGTCCGTCGGCGATCCCTCGCCCGATCTGTGCGACCTCCATCGAGTGCGTCAACCGCGTGCGAGGTGTGTCACCGTCGCGCGGGCCGACAACCTGGGTCTTGTCGGCCAAGCGCCGCAAAGCCGCGGAGTGTTGGACACGCGCCCGATCTCGCGAGAAGTCCGAACGATGCTGCGCCGCTGCGATCTGCGAACCCGCCAACCCCGCTCGCTTCGGCGCCTCGACGACACGACGTTCGAGGTCGTGTTCGGAGTAGGTGCCGCCTCCGTAGGTGGTGTGAGCTGTCATGGTCTCTATTGCCCTGCCGTGTAGGGGAAGTCTGCCGAGAAGTGCGTGAGCTGATACCAGAGCAGCGCGCCGGTTTCGCGAGCGATTCCGTGCAACTGGGATTCGCGGGTGAAGACAGCCGGGCCCTGACGAGTAGGTGCGGTCCACGCCTGGAGTCCTGTGTCGCGGGCCATCGTCCGCGTTCGCAAGGAGTGCCACGGGTCACTGACCAGGACAGCGGAATTGATTCCCTGCGAGGACATCTCGGCGCTCACCGCGTCGATACTGAGCAGTGTGTCCGAACCGGTCTCCACCGCGGTGATCGCACTCGAAGGAATTCCGCGATCGGTCAGATACATCTTTCCCGACGCCGCTTCGGTGTACTCGTCACCTTCTTGTTTGCCGCCGACAGTGATGATCTGCGGCGCCACTCCGCGCTTGTACAGCTTGTACGCCTGCTCGAGTCGGGCCTCGAAGACGGACGACGGAGTGCCGGAATACTGAGCCGCGCCCAGAACGACTATCGCGTCGGCCGGCCGCGTGTCGTCGATGCGCGCCACCTGCCACACCCGGAACGCAGTACCCCCGACCAGAACCACGGCCATCAACACCGCACCGGCGATCAGACGGCGCGTCCAGCGAGCCAATCCTGCCCCGAAGCCGCCCGCCCGCGAGGGTGATGGGTCGTGGGGGCGGTTACCGAAAGCAGGTTTCACTCCCGCAATTCTGCCAGTTCGCAGCGATCACCTCCGATGCCGACGCGCCACAACGGATAGATTTGCGTCATGGCCCTCGCACCACACTTCGCGCAGTTGTCCTCGGTAGAGCAGAGTCGGACAACCACCCGACCCGTTCGGCGTCGGGGAAGCGCCGCCGCCGTCGCTGCGATTTTCGCTTTGCTGGCGCTCGTCTTCAGTCCTGCGCTCGCCTCGGCGGACGCCCCGATGGTGTTGCCGAATCACATCACCGACACCTCCGGGGTCCTCGATTCCGGGCAACGCAGCGATATACAAGCCGCGATCGATCAACTCGGCGAGGACCACCAGATCGATCTGTGGGTCGCGTTCGTCCCCGATTTCAACAACCTGGGTGGCCAGGCGTGGGCGCAGCAGACAGCCACGAAGTCGACGCTGAGTACCAAGTCCGTCCTGCTTGCAGTTGCCACGGCGGAGCGTGCTTACTACCTCGATGTGCCCGCTGAGCTGAGCAACATCACGGATTCCGACATCGAATCGATCAATACCGACGCGGTGGAACCGGCTCTCGCCGAGGATGATTGGACCGGCGCGGCGATTGCCGCGGCCGGCGCACTCGGCGACGCGAACAACACGAGCGGCGGAATGGGAGTCGGAACACTCCTCATCGCGGGCGGCGCTGTGGTGGTCGGGACGGGCGGTGTGGTCCTGTACTCACGTAAGCGCAAGAACGACAAGAACAAGGCAAGCGTCGAAGCCGCGAAGAACATCTCCCCCGACGACATCGCCAGCCTCAACGCACTCCCGCTGCCGACGCTCGACGAACGCGCGAAGGAGATCCTCGTCGAGACGGACAACGCGATCGCCGGCAGCCAGGAGGAGCTCGATCTGGCCCGCAGCGAGTTCGGAGATTCCGCCGTCGCACCCTTCTCGGCAGCATTCGACAAGGCCAAGGCCACCCTCGCCGAAGCCTTCGCGATCAGGCAGCGACTCGACGACGCCATCCCGGAAACTCCCGATCAACGCCGACAGATGCTGATCGACATCATTTCCTCGTGCGGTCGAGCCGACCAAGAACTCGAAGCTCGCGTCGAGGAGTTCGACGGGCTTCGCGACCTTCTCATCAACGCCCCCGCACGTCTCGATGCGTTGACGCAGAGTGTTGTTTCTCTCAGCGTGCGCTTGCCCGAATCCGAGGCGATTCTGACCAAATTGAAGGATCAATTCCCCGCGCCGACGCTGGCATCTGTCGTGAACAACGTCACGATGGCCAGTGAACGCCTGACGCTCGCCGAGAAGTCGATCGAGGAAGGCCGCGATGCCACCGCGCTGCCGGCCGGTAAGCAAGGCGCTGCCGTCACTGCGATTCGCACGGCCGAAGCCGCCCTCGATCAGGCACGCAAGCTACTCGACGGCGTCGATCACGCCGCCGACGACATCCGAAACGCCATCGCGACACTTCCGTCCGCGATGGACGACGTCCAACAGGGCATCACCGCTGCGGACGCTTACCTGGCGCAAGGCGGGCAGAAGTTGGCGGACGCGAAGGCCGCAGCCCAGGCAGCGTTGGCGAATGCTCAGACGTCGAAGGACAGCGATCCGCTGACAGCCTTCAACCAGATCGTCGCAGCCGACGCCCAACTCGACGCGCTTCTTGCCGACGCTCAGGAGCAGAAGCAGCAGCTCGAACGTGCACAGCAGCGCCTCGCCCAGGACATTCTGGCCGCACAGGCTCAGGTGACCGCTGCAGGCGACTTCCTCGGAACCAGGCGCGGCGCGATCGGGGCGGAGGCGCGCACTCGCTACGCCGAGGCTCAGCGGCACCTGCAGGCGGCCCAGCAATTGCAGGCCTCGGATCCGTCGAAGGCACTGCAACACGCCCAGGCCGCGACCACCTTGGCGACGCACTCACTTCGCGCCGCGCAGAACGACGTCAACACCTGGGAAGCAAACCAACGCCCCCGCGGTGGCGGCGGCGATGCGACGGGAGCGATCCTCGGCGGCATCCTGATCAACAGCATTCTGCGAGGTGGCGGCGGGCCCCGCTCGTACGGCGGACCGAGCAGCAGCGGACGCTCCGGTCGCGGTGGCGGCGGCGGTGGTTTCGGCGGCGGGGGTTTCGGCGGCGGGGGCGGCGGCCGAACCAGTCGAGGCGGCGGCGGCCGGTTCTGACGGATCCCGTCGAGGTAGTAAAATCCCTACTTTGTTCACGACCGCACTCGTCGTACGCTTCATCCGGCAAGTCGGGATCACAGATCATACGAAGGTGTTATGGAAAGCGTCGCCCCGCAGATAACCGTCGTTGTACCTACATACAACGAGCGTGAGAACCTGCCAAAGCTCGTCGATCGCCTCGCCGCGTTGAAGATCCCGAACCTGCACGTCCTCGTGGTGGATGACAACTCCCCCGACGGCACGGGTGAGGTTGCGGACAAGTTGGGTATCGACGGCCCCATCCCGGTCGGAGTGCTTCACCGCACGGTCAAGGACGGACTCGGCCGTGCTTACGTCGCGGGCATGAGCCGGGCTCTGGCGGAGAACGCAGACATCGTCATTCAGATGGACGCAGATCTCTCGCACCCGTCCGAGGCGATCCCCGCCATGATCGAGATCCTCACCACTACCGATGCGGCAGTCGTTCTCGGCTCCCGCTATGTCGAAGGCGGCGCAGTCGCCGGCGACTGGCCGTGGCACCGCAAGGCTTTGTCCGCCTGGGCGAACTTCTACGTCAACGCCATTCTGCGACTGCACGTCAAGGATGCGACCGCCGGCTTCAAGGCGTGGCATGCAAAGACCTTGCGCGACATCGACGTCGAATCGGTGCAGAGCAACGGCTACGCGTTCCAGGTCGAGATGAACTACCGAGTTGTTCAGCGCGGCATGAAGATCGCCGAAACGCCCATCCGCTTCGAGGAGCGCACCGAAGGCGTCTCCAAGATGAGTCTCTCGGTTCAGTTGGAGTCTGCACTGGTGCCGTGGAAGCTCAAGTTCGGCAAGAAGTCCCTGTGACCTCGGCGGCCGATCGAAAGTAGTCGGCCGTCTGCGTGTCCGACGGGTAGAACGATTCGATCGCAATCTCTGCGAGCGTGACGTCGCGCGGCGTACCGAACACGGTGGTGGTGCTGAACATCGCCAGTTCGGTATCGCCGACGCGTACACGCAACGGAACCAGCAGGGAATTCGCGCGGTCGTCGTGCCAGTCTCCGCCGCTCGGATAGGCGCGCAGCTCGTCGAGCAACGACGACAGCTGCGCATCCGCACTGACCTCCACTTCCCGAGCCAGCCTTGTGAGCAGGTGGGCCCGCCACTGCACGAGGTTCACGATCCGCGGCGCCATGCCCTCGGGATGCAAGCTCAGACGCAATACGTTCACCGGTGGTTCCAGGAGGAAATCAGCGGCGCCCGCGGTCAAGATTCCCACGGCCTGGTTCCCGGCGACCATCTCCCACTGCTGATCGACCACCACGGCCGGATACGGGTCATGCGCGTCGATGATGCGATCGATGGCCTCACTCACCGCTGACATCGGCGCTTCTGCCAACGACTTCTGCGAGTACTCCGGCGCGTGGCCACTTGCCAGCAGAAGCGTGTTCTGTTGTCGTAGAGGAACATCCAGACATTCGGACAGGTGAAGAATCATGTCCCGGCTCGGCTTGGAGCGGCCGGTTTCGATGAAGCTCAGATGCCTGGTCGACACTCCTGCCGCCGCCGAGAGTCCCAACTGAGTGAGCCTTCGCCGCTCCCGCCACCGCTTGAGTTCGGAGCCCACGTCCATCGTCTCGAAGGTCATTCTTTCAAGTTAGCGACCCGAGGTAGCCGAGGCCATGACCTCAGAGGTAATCGACCCGAAGCAGTTTCGGAGGAACAGTGGTCTCAGCCGGCGAGGCCGCCGGACATTCACCACCGGAAACTGATCAAGGGAGCGACCATGAGCGACTTCGACGCAATCGCCGACGCCTACATCGACATGTGGAACGAAACCGATACCACCGCCCGTAAAGCACGGGTCGAGCAATTGTTCGCACCCGGCGGTCGCTACACCGATCCGCTCGCGGACGTCACCGGACACGATCAGATCGACGCGATGATCCACGCTGTGCAGCAACAATTTCCGGGCATGCACTTCACCCTCGTCGGACCGGTGGACGCGCACCACCGACAGGCCCGATTCGGTTGGGCTCTCGGCCCGTCGGGGGCCGAGTCACTGATCGACGGATTCGACGTACTCGAACGCGACGACGACGGCCGGGTGACGCTTGTCCTCGGGTTCCTCGACAAGGTGCCTTCGGCCTGAATCGGGACTACCACCGACAGCGTTCGTCACGAAGGCTGTCGGTGGTTCGTGGCATCATCGGTGCCGATGAACGCCGACGGATTTACCTGGTCCACACCGATTCCCGAGTCCGAGGGTGCTGAGTACGGCGCTCACACGTTGACCGTCAACGGCCTTCCCACCGTCTATCGAACCGCCAAGACGACGCCGACCAAGCTCGGTCAGTTCGTCACACTGTGGCGCCGTTCCGAGGCCGGGCCCATCCGCCCATTCGACGCCAGCGACCGCGTGATGCTGTTCGTGGTGAAGGTATACGACGAAGAGCATTCGGGGCACTTCGTCTTTCCCGTCGAAACCCTCGTCGAACACGACATCGTCTCGACGAACTTCTCCGGCGGTAAGCGCGCTGTCCGGGTCTATGCGCCCTGGGTTACGCCGACCAGCGCGCAAGCAGTCAGAACTCAGCGCTGGCAGATTCGGCATTTCGGCGAGTTCCCTGATGTACTCAGCTCGACTGTGTTCAGCTCAACTGCGTTCAGCTCAACTGATACGTCGCGATGATGACGCCTGTTGTCGTAGGGACGCTGTCGGTGAGGGTGAACTGAGCGAGCGCAGCTCCGTCGGGGAATAATCTGCGCCCGGTTCCGAGAACCAGCGGATGTATCAGCAGAGTGTAGGTGTCGACGAGACGCCGATCGGCCAAGGACGTGATCAAGTCGCCACTGCCCAGAATCACCAGATCCGGGCCCTCACTTTCCTTGAGCGTGGTGACCGCGTCGGCGGCATCGCCTTTCAACAAGGTCGAGTTCTTCCACGGCAGCGGTTCACCCAAAGTCCTTGAAACTACGTATTTCTGCGTGTTGTCGAGCACCTCGGTAAACGGATTGTCGGTCTGAAACGGCCAGTACGAGGCGAAGTTTTCGTAGGTTCTGCGTCCGAACAGCAACTCCGATTTCTTCGCCATCCCCTCGCCCATCTTCTGCGCCATGACGGAATCGTTGAAGGGTGCTGCCCACCCACCGTGCTCGAATCCGCCACGACGGTCCTCGTCCGGCCCACCAGGTGCCTGCATGACACCGTCGAGAGTCACGCTGTTGGTCACGCTGAGTTTTCTCATAACTTCGATCCTGCGCCTGAAGGACCATCGGGGAAAGAGAAAACGGGCGGTCCTTCTCGATTGAGAAGGACCGCCCGTCAGCTTCGAACGAGAATCAGGAGCCGATCAGCCGTGCGGCCAGGTAGCTTTCCACCTGATCGAGGGCGACGCGTTCCTGCGCCATGGAGTCACGCTCACGCACCGTCACAGCCTGGTCTTCGAGAGTGTCGAAGTCGACCGTGATACAGAACGGTGTGCCGATCTCGTCCTGGCGACGGTAACGACGACCGATGGCGCCGGCGTCGTCGAACTCGACGTTCCAATTCTGACGCAGCTGCGCTGCAAGATCTTTGGCCTTCGGCGTCAGGTCCGCGTTACGCGAGAGCGGCAGAACGGCAGCCTTGACGGGAGCGAGTCGACGATCCAGGCGGAGCACTGTGCGCTTGTCGACGCCGCCCTTGGAGTTGGGCGCCTCGTCCTCGGTGTAGGCGTCGACCAGGAAGGCCATCAGCGAACGCGTGAGACCGGCCGCCGGCTCGATGACGTACGGCGTGTACCGCTCGCCCGTCGTCTGGTCGTAGTAGTTCAGCTCGGTGCCCGAGTGCTTGGAGTGCGTCGAGAGATCGAAGTCGGTACGGTTCGCGATACCTTCGAGCTCGCCCCATTCGCTGCCCTGGAAGTGGAAGCGGTACTCGATGTCGGTCGTGCCCTTCGAGTAGTGCGAAAGCTTCTCCGGCGCATGCTCGTACAGACGCAGGTTGTCCTTGTTGATACCGAGGCCGGTGTACCAGTCAAGGCGGTAGTCGATCCAGTACTGATGCCACTGCTCGTCCTCGCCCGGCTTGACGAAGAATTCCATCTCCATCTGCTCGAACTCACGGGTGCGGAAGATGAAGTTGCCGGGGGTGATCTCGTTGCGGAAGCTCTTGCCGATCTGGCCGATGCCGAACGGCGGCTTCTTACGCGAGGTGGTCAGCACGTTGGCGAAGTTCACGAAGATGCCCTGTGCGGTCTCGGGGCGAAGGTAGTGCATACCCTCTTCGCTCTCGACGGGGCCGAGGTACGTCTTGAGCATCATGTTGAAGTCGCGCGGCTCGGTCCACTGGCCGACGGTGCCGCAGTCGGGGCAACCGATGACATCCATCGAGACGTCGTCCGGGTTGTCGAGCTTCTTCTTCTCAGCGTACGCCTCCTGCAGGTGATCCTGACGGTGACGCTTGTGACAGTTGAGGCACTCGACGAGCGGGTCGTTGAAGACACCGACGTGACCGGACGCGACCCACACCTCGCGGGGCAGGATCACCGACGAGTCGAGGCCGACGACGTCCTCGCGGCTGGTGACCATGTTGCGCCACCACTGGCGCTTGATGTTCTCCTTGAGCTCGACACCCAATGGGCCGTAGTCCCATGCGGACTTGGTACCGCCGTAGATCTCACCGCACGGGTAGACCAGGCCTCGCCGCTTGGCGAGATTGACAACGGCTTCGATCTTGGACTTGGGTGCCACTCGATTGCTCTCCATCTGGGTAATAGATGCATGATTTTCGTGCGCTTTTCGCACCATCAGCCTATCTGGCGGCTGCCACGCACTTCCGTCCAAGGTTGACATGCATACTTGTGCATATCAAAATGAAAGTGATTTGCAATAATGTGGTGAGATGGCTATGCCCGGACATCATGATCTACCCCTCGAAGGAGCCTCGCTGTGAGCATTGCGGATACCGGCGATCTCCACAAAAGCCATGATCATTCCGACCTCGGACACACGCACGACCCGTTCGAAGCCGCACCGCCCGCGCCCGTGCCGCCCAAGGAAACCCTGGCGGCAGCCGGCGAAATTCTGCGGGCGCTCGCTGCACCCGTTCGGATCGCGATCGTGCTTCAGTTGCACGAGTCGGAGCGTTGCGTTCACGAACTCGTCGGAGCTCTCGGTGTCACTCAGCCACTCATCAGCCAGCATCTGCGCGTACTCAAAGCAGCGGGCGTCGTCCGCGGCGAGCGCAACGGACGAGAAGTTCTCTATCGACTCGTCGACGATCACCTTGCACACATCGTCGTCGACGCTGTCGCCCACGCCGAAGAAGGATGAGATTCCACCGCATGAACACCCCGGGCAGTACGACCTCGAAACGTGGACCGGCCACAGTCGGCGTTCGTTCCACGAAACAGCGCAGCGCCATCTCCGCCCTGCTCGACGACATCGACGAATTCAAGTCGGCACAGGAATTGCACGACGAACTGCGCAAGCGAGGTGAAGGCATCGGCCTGACCACCGTCTACCGCACGCTGCAGGCACTCTCCGACGCCGGAACCATCGACGTCCTACGCACCGACACAGGTGAGTCCGTCTACCGACGCTGCTCCTCCGGGCACCACCATCACCTGGTGTGCCGCAACTGCGGATTCACCGTCGAGGTCGAGGGCCCGACGGTCGAGCAGTGGTCACAGACCATCGCCGAGGACCACGGTTTCACCGAAGTGAGTCACACCGTCGAGATCTTCGGCACCTGCCGCGACTGCGCCGCCGCCTGAGAGCGTCAGGGAATCAAACCCTGCCGGGCGGTATCGGCACCGGTGAGCGCCAGTAGCAACATCGTGGTCAGTGCCTCGTCGTCCAGTCCGGCGGCAGGGAACGTGTAACGCAGGATGACGTCCGCCAGACTGCCGTGGCCGAACACCGCGATGGAGCCGAATTGGATGGTGCGATTCCGCTCGGCCACCTTGCGATGCAGTGCCGCGCTCACCGGTCGGTCCCATGCGAGAACACACGTCATGGACAGCACGTCCAGACCCTCGGACAGATTCATCGCCTGGATGGAACACAGCGCGCCGGAGTACTGGAAACCCAGTGATCCGTCGGCAGCCACATCGACCGTCACGAAATGCGCCAGCGAGGCGGCCGCGCGTTCTTGTAGGCGGGCTGCTTCGTCGGTGGTGTCGGTCATGTTCTCCCCTGTCATTTGACGCCACCGAATCTACGGTCACGTGAGGCGTACTCGACGCAGGCGGCCCAAAGGTCGCGGCGGTCGAAATCGGGAAACAGCTTCTCCTGGTACACCATTTCGGCGTAGGCAGATTGCCAGATCAAGAAATTGGACGTCCGCTGTTCCCCCGACGGACGCAGGAAGAGATCGACGTCGGGCATGTCGGGTTCGTCGAGGTACTTGGCAACCGTCGCCTCGGTGATCTTGTCCGGATTGATCTCACCGGCCGCGACACGCTTCGCGATTTCCTTTACCGCATCGGCAATTTCGGCCCGGCCGCCGTAGTTCACACACATGGTCAAGTTCATGACGGTGTTGTTCTTGGTCAGTTCTTCGGCGATCTCGAGTTCCTTGATCACGCTGGCCCACAGGCGTGGCTTACGACCGGCCCAGCGAACACGCACACCCATTTCGTTCATCTCGTCGCGTCGACGGCGGATGACATCACGGTTGAAGCCCATCAGGAATCGAACCTCGTCGGGACTGCGCTTCCAGTTCTCGGTGGAGAAGGCGTAAGCGGAGAGCCACTCGACACCCATCTCGATGCACCCGCAGACGGTGTCCATCAGGACAGCTTCGCCGCGTTCGTGCCCGGCGGTTCGGGGCAGACCGCGCTCCTGCGCCCATCGTCCGTTGCCGTCCATCACCAAAGCGACGTGGCGCGGGATCAGTTCGGTCTGCAGGATCGGCGGGGTCGCCCCGGACGGATGTGGGTCCGGTGGTCGGATCACCCGGTCAGCAGCAGAATCAAGCGGAGTTCGCGGTTCGCGTCGTCGAATCACGTGTTCCATCCTGCCTCACGGGCAAGTCGACCTCGACGGCTGCATGCGGCCTCGAACGCTCGATCAGCGGCAACGTCCGCAATTGGCGCTCGAGATGCCACTGCAGGTGTGCCGCGACCAGTCCGCTGGCTTGCGTCCGCAGCGTCGCGGGCGCCGAATCGGTACCCTCCCACTCCCCTCGGAGCAGGGCTTCCATCAAGTCGAGCACTCCGGGCGACGGCGTCGCAGCACCCGCCGGGCGGCAATAGGTACACACGGCTCCGCCTGCGGCGACATGAAAGGCCCGGTGCGGTCCAGGAGCACTGCAGCGGGCGCACTCTTCGAGGGCAGGCGCCCAACCCGCATAGCCCATGGCTCTCAACAAGAACGCGTCGAGCACGAACTCGACCGGTCGTGCCTGCTCGGCGATCGCACGCAGTGCTCCCACCGTCAATCGCTGAAGCTGCGGGGCCGGCGCGCGTTCCTCGCCGGCCAACCGCTCGGCAGTTTCGAGTACGGCGCAGGCCGTGGTGTACCGGCTGTAGTCGTCGACGATGTCGGTGGCGAATGCGTCGACCGTCTGCACCTGAGTGATGATGTCGAGATTCTTGCCCGGAAGTAGTTGCACGTCGATGTGAGCAAACGGTTCGAGTCTGGCACCGAATTTGGAGGTGGTTCGGCGGACACCTTTGGCCACGGCACGTACCAACCCGAACTGACGGGTGAGCAACGTGACGATGTGGTCGGCTTCGCCCAGTTTGTGCAGGCGCAGCACCACCGCCGTGTCTCGATACAACCTCACTCGACCAGTGTCCCACGTTGTACCGACGACCGATCCCGATGCCGCGCCCGATGACAAGTCGGAAACACGGCAGGTCCGTCCGGATAGACTGGCGCGATGCCGAGCGACGCAATTGTGCAACCTGTCACTGCAGAGTTGACCGGTCGCGAAGCGCGGTGGGAGCGACACAACTCCGAGCGTCAGAAACGGATACTCACCTCGGCGGTCGAACTGATCGAAGAGCGTGCGGCAGGTGCCGAGGTGTCCGTCCAGCAGATCGCCGATCGTGCCGGCCTCGCCAAGTCGGTGGTGTACCGCCAATTCAGCGGCCGAGACGACCTCGATCGACGAGTGCGAGCGTTCGTGCTCGGCCAATTTGCGGCGGCCCTGGATGCTTCGATGAGCATTTCGGTAGGCACTCTCGACCAGATCCTGACCCGAACCATCAGCGCCGTCGCCGAGTGGATCACCGAGCATCCGCGGATTCACGAGTTCATGGGTACCGGCCCCACCGACTACGACGACGAGAGCATCGACGCGATCAGCAGTCTGAAGGCCACAATCGCCGACTCCGCCCGCACCACTATCACCGAAGTCGGTCGATCCGTGGGGATCGACGCCTCACCCTTCGATTCACTACCGTTCGCAGTGGTGACAATGGTCGAGGGCACGCTCACCCACTGGGTCCGAAGCACCGATCCGAAACCGAGCCGCGAAGAGATCGTCGCCGACCTCGCGAAATACACCTGGTACATGTTCGACGGCGTTGCCCGCTCGAGCGGACTACAGATCGATCCCCATGTCGAATTGTCCACGCTCATAGCCGAGCTGGTGTCCTCCGACGGAGGAACTTCGCGGCCGGACTAGATCCGGGTCTTGTCGGAACGCTTCGGCTCGCCGCGGTAGCGGGCGTAGTCGCCGTCGATGCGCAGCTTTCGCCACGCACGCTTCGACACCGGATTCATCAATCCGAGTTCGTCTGCCAGGGCTCGCATTTCGCCGAAGTAGTTACCCAGGATGCGGCGTGAATGCGGGCTCCCCCAGAAGGCGCTCTTCATCACCTCGTCCGGGATTCCGAATTCTTCGGCGAATTCCTTTGGCGGTGACATGATTTCACCCGCAAGCCAACGCATCGCGCCGGGGAAGGCGACCGATGTGATGGCTCGACTCGTACGACTGAGTCTGGGGACGTGATTGCGCAGGAACTCGTGAGCAAACGAGATGTGTCTCGCTTCTTCGGCGATGTGGATCTCCATGGTGCGGAGCATCGCCGGCGGCGTGTCCTTACCCTCACGGATGAGATCCTTCTGGAAGTGGTCGATCGGTTCTTCACCAGCCAGAATGCCGATGAAGAAGATGACCGGGAACTTTGCTCCCAGCACTCCGATGATCGGCGACAGCCGCCGGAACATCGGACGCATACCCGGCACGTCGATGTCCATGCGATTGACGAGTTCCTGGAACATCTGGATGTGATTGCACTCTTCGGTCATCTCGTGCAGGCAGTACCGGAACTCAGGCGACTGGTTGGGTAGCGCCATGATGTATTGCAGCATTCCCCGGATCAAGATGCTCTCGAAGGCCGAACCCACCTTGGTCACGTTCGCCTGACGCCACATTCCCATGGCGATTCGACGCTCCAACGACTGATCCTGGTACCACTGCGTCGCCCCGAGGGGGTCCGACACGGACGAGAGCACCCATCTCGGATCATGCGGATCGATCGCGAACTCTGGTGAATCCCAGTCGATGTCGAGATAGGGATCGAAACTGCGGGCAACTGAGCCCTCGGACAAAGTCTGCAGTACCTGGTGGTACGGCTTTTCCACTTCGATCGACGCTGACCGAGCCATCGGTGTCTCCTCACGGCCAGTCCGTCGATTGCAGTCGACGGACTTGAATGAGGTCAAACATAATGGGACACCGCGTCCCACGCAACCCCCTCGGGGGCCTATTTCAGGCCCGACGCAGCGGGATGATCTCGCGAACCTTCTCGTCCCGGAGATACAGTCCCGCCCACATGACGATTCCGGTGTAGACGGCAAACAGGGTCGTGCTCAGCAGAGGCTGTTCAGCTCGAAGGTTGGTCAACACCGCTCCCCCCAGGTAACCGGTGAGCAGAATCGCGCCGAGTATCGACGTTCGCGGAATCACGTACAGCGCAAGGCAGATCAGTTGCACCACCCCAGCCGTCAATGCCAGCGAGTCCGGCAACCCAAGTTCAGCCGACGCATCCTTGACTGTCTGAAGGTTGAGAATGTGAATGATGCCGTCGAAGAGCATGAAAACGACGAACAGCCCACTCAGGACGTATCCGAGCTTGCGAGCCGTGGCCGAAGGTGTCGTCGTCGTGGCGTTACCGGAAACAGTTTCGTTGTGGACGGGCTGGGTGGTCATCGGAATCTCCTGGGGCGAAGGCGAGCGGCCGGTTGCCACTTCGCTTGCAATTACGACTCCCGAGCGATCGAAAACTCATCGCGCCGGCCGTTACAACGCACCCGGCGTTCAGGACGATTCACCTCACGTGGTCTGATGGACGGTGACACGGGGTGCCGAAAAAGTCGGCTGAGATCAGACCCGATGAACCTGACCAGTTAGCACTGGCGGAGGGATGTCGACATGACCGAACAGCAATTTCAGCGCGCACTCAGCCTGGACGAGCAGATCGTTCTGATCACCGGTGGCGCCCGCGGGCTCGGCGCCGCACTGAGCCGAGCATTCTCCCGCTCGGGCGCCCGCGTAATCGTGAACTACAACAAGAGCCGCGATGCCGCCGAGGCCCTGGTCGCCGAACTGGGTGAGGATCGCACCTTCGCAGTCCAGGCGGACGTGACGGACCGCAGTTCCGTCGACCAGTTGTTCTCCGCTGCACGCGAGAGATTCGACGCACCGATCTCGACCGTGGTCGACAATGCACTGGTCGACTTCTCGTTCAACGGCGATGCACGGCCGAACGCGGACACGATCACCTGGGCCGACTTCGACTCTCAACTACGCGGAGCTGTTGCCGGAACACTCAATACCACCCAGGCAGCGCTACCAGGCATGCGCGAACTCGGCTTCGGCCGAATCATCACTGTCGGAACCAATCTGGTCCAGAATCCGGTAGTTCCGTACCACGACTACACCGCTGCCAAGGCCGCACTGTTGGCACTGACACGGACGCTGTCCGCCGACCTCGGTCCGGACGGGATCACAGTCAACATGGTCTCGGGCGGCTTGCTCCGCACCACCGATGCGAGCGCCGCAACACCGGAAGCCGTGTTCGACATGATCGCGGCAAGCACTCCCCTGCGCCGAGTCACCACGCCGGACGAATTTGCCGACGCTGCACTCTTTTTCGCCTCACCATGGTCACGGGCCGTGACCGGCCAGAACCTGGTTGTCGACGGCGGACTCGTCAAGAACTGATGGGCGCACAGCTGCGGATAGGTGCGTTCCTGCTCGGTTGCGGACATCACAGTGCGGCATGGCGTCATCGCGACTCACCGGTCGAAAGTCTCGGCGACATCACGTATTACGAGTCGCTCGCCCAGATCGCCGAACGCGGCAAGCTGGACGCCGTCTTCTTCGCTGACGGTCACAGTGTTCGCGAACCCGAGTCGGGTGCGTCGTGGTTTCTCGAGCCGATCACCGCATTGACTGCCATGGCACGAGCGACAGCGGACATCGGCCTGGTGACCACCATTTCCACCACTTTCTACACGCCGTTTCACGCGGCGCGACTGTTGGCCTCGCTCGACCACATCAGCGGCGGACGGGCCGGCTGGAACGTCGTGACCTCGATGTTCGACCAGGAGGCGCGCAACCACGGACTCGAGGCGATGCCCGATCACGCATCCCGATACGAACGAGCCGACGAATTTGTCGAAGTGGCCCTCGCATTGTGGGATTCATGGTCGGAAGACGCGCTGATTCTCGACCGGTCGGGGCGTTTTGCCGACGCAAACAGGATTTCTCGAATCGATCACGACGGCAAACATTTTCGGGTGGACGGGCCGTTGACGGTTCCGCGCTCCCCGCAAGGCCGGCCGGTGTTGTTCCAGGCCGGGGCGTCCGAGCAGGGCCGCGATCTGGCGGCGCGTCGCGCCGAGGCAATCTATTCGGTTGCCTACGACTTACCCAGCGCACAGGCCTACTACGCGGACGTGAAATCGAGAATCGAGCGAGCCGGCCGGGATTCGAACTCTGTCGCCGTGATGCCGGGACTGGTCACCTACGTCGGCAGCACCGTCGCCGAGGCCAGGGCGAAGAAGGCCGAACTCGATCTCCTGCTGCCCACCGAACAGTCGATACGCCAACTCTCGTTGTTCACCGGACAGGATTGCGAGAACTGGGATCTCGACGGGCCCGTGCCCCCGTTGCCTCCACTCGAAGCGTTCACAGGGCCGCAGGGACGCTACGCCACTATTTTGCGGATCGTCGAGAAGGACGCACCGACTGTGCGGGAACTCCTCGGGACGCTCGCTGCGGGTGGTGGTCACGCAACGATGATCGGAACACCGGAGTCGATTGCCGACGAGATGGGATCCTGGTTGAACGGCCGCGGTGCCGACGGTTTCAATCTGATGCCGCCGACCTATCCGCAGGGCCTGGAAGATTTTGTCGATCACGTGATTCCAGTGCTGCAGGCGCGTGGGTTGTTCCGTCGCGAATACGAGGGAGCGACTCTGCGAGAAAACCTCACCTAGTCCGGCAGTAGCGGCACCGACAGATCCGGATCGCGTCCCAGGAGCACTCCCCTCGTGAGGGCCGCGGAGCCGAACTTCTTCCGGACACTGTCCATTGCCGAGTCGAGGGCGGCAGTGTCCGGACCCGCGAATCCTGGACCGTCGAAGGGCAATTCGAGTTGTTCGGCGCCGTCCCGATCCAGGTTGGAGACAGCGACACCGATCAACGTGATGCCCTTGTCCGCGATCATCGGTATCGCTTCGTCCAGCAGCACCATCGAGGCGCTCAGCAATTCCGCTGTGTCGGCGGTGGACCGGCGCAGCGTGTGAGATCGAGTTGCCCGCGTGAAATCCGCGAAGCGGAGCCGGAGCGTGACCGTGCGCCCCGTCCGCTGCGCCGAACGCATGCGTCGACTGACACGGTCGACAAGGGACATCAACGACGCATCGAGTTCTGCGCGGGGATGGGATCCGCGACCCAGCGCATGCTGAGCACCCATCGAACTGCGGCCACGATAGGCGCGGACGGGGCGCGGATCTCGATTGTGTGAGAGTGCGTAGAGATGGCGACCGGCGCCGCCCCCGAGAATCGAGACGATCGAGGATTCGTCGTGCCGAGCGATGTCACCCACCGTCACGATGTCGAAGTTTCGCAGCTTCTGGGCCGTGATCTTGCCGACGCCCCACAGCTTCTCGACCGGCAAGGGATGCAGGAACTCGGTCTCGCCCTCCGGCGGCACTCGCAGCAATCCGTCGGGTTTCGCGAATGCACTGGCGACCTTGGCCAGGAACTTGGTGCGTGCGATTCCGACCGTGATCGGTAGTCCGACCTGCTCGGCCACATCGCGTCTGAGGTTGGCTCCGATCTGCAGCGGGTTTCCCACGATCTTGGCGAGCCCGCCGACCTCGAGAAAGGCCTCGTCTATGGAGATTCCTTCGACCAGCGGCGACGTGTCGTGAAAGACGTCGAAGACGTCTTTGCTCGCCTGCGAGTACGCCGACATTCGCGGAGGGACAACTATCGCCTGAGGACACAGTGATCGAGCCTGACCACCGCTCATGGCTGTGCGAACCCCGAACGCCTTGGCCTCGTAGCTTGCCGCCAAGACCACCCCACCACCGACGATGACCGGCCTGCCGGCCAGAGTCGGGTCGTCGCGTTGCTCGACTGATGCGTAGAACGAATCGAGGTCCGCATGCAGGATCGTTGCGTCACCTGTGGACCGACTACCGCCAGAATGATTACCGCCGGAACGGGCACCGCCAGGGTGATTACCTGGCGTTTCTTGATCCAGCGGTTCATGCGACACGAACATATGTTCCCATGCGCCACCGACACAATGAAAGACCGCAAATAGATTCCATGGAATTAATCACGAATCGGGCGTACGGTGAGAAAATGATTCCACGGAATGCATATCGGTTCGGAGTCTGCTCGTGACCAGATCAGCCCTGAGCAGGCACTTCGACAACCTCGTCCGCTTCGAAACCGAATTGTGGACGGCCGCCGACCAGCGACTTCGAATCGAGCACGACCTGCCACTGAGTCGATTCGAGCCGATGCAGATCATCGACAGGCTCGGCTCCTGTCGGGTCTTCGACATCGCCGAGGCCCTCGCGATCACCGTCGGCGGCACGAGCAAGCTGGTGGATCGAATCGAAGCGGCTGGACACTGCCGTCGAAAATCCAATCCCACCGACAAACGATCCTCACTCATCGAGTTGACTCCCGAGGGCAATGAGCTGTTGCGGCGGGCGAAGGCAACGTTCGACGACGAATTGGAGCGCCGTCTCGGTTCCGTGCTGACGCCCGACGCTCTCGATCGGTTCGGCGCCACACTGGCCACGCTGCGTGAAGCCAATCGAAACCTGACACCGACCACGAAGGAAAAAGCATGACCGACACAATGCGCGCAATCGTGCTCGACGCCCCCGGCCCGCCAGAAGCATTGACTATCAATGTGATTCCGATACCGGTGCCGATTGCGGGCTGGGTACTGGTCCGGGTGAAGGCTTTCGGCCTCAATCGATCCGAACTTCACACCCGCCTCG
The DNA here is from genome assembly GCF_030208925.1 of Rhodococcus sp. MEB032. Taxonomy (NCBI): domain Bacteria; kingdom Bacillati; phylum Actinomycetota; class Actinomycetes; order Mycobacteriales; family Nocardiaceae; genus Rhodococcus; species Rhodococcus sp. MEB032. The sequence goes on along the minus strand of NZ_JARVSY010000025.1, from coordinate 208,854 downwards.
GCCTCGCCGAAGGCGTGACGTTCCCGAGGGTGCTGGGCATCGAGGCCGTCGGCGAAGTGGTGAACTGCCCCGGCGGGGAGTTGACCGAAGGCCGGCAAGTCGCCGCCATGATGGGCGGGATGGGGAGGACGTTCGACGGCGGTTATGCCGAGTACACGTGCGTTCCCGTCAGTCAGGTCGTTCCCTTCTCGAGCGAACTGGACTGGTCGACAGTGGGAGCTGTTCCCGAGATGCTGCAGACGTCCTACGGCTCGCTGACGGTAGGACTGGACGCGAAATCCGGTCAATCCCTGTTGATCCGGGGAGGAACCTCCTCGGTCGGCATGGCAACCGCAGTCCTGGCGAAGCAGTGGGGACTCACTGTCCTTGCGACCACCCGAGATGCGAACAAAGCGTCGTCGTTGACCGCTATCGGGGTTGACCACGTTATCGTCGACGACGGTGCTGTGGCCGGCCAGGTTCGAGACATCCTCCCGGGCGGTGTTGATCTGGCCCTCGAATTGGTCGGAACACCAACACTTCCCGACACGTTGCGCGCGACCCGCGTTCACGGCACCGTGTGTTTCACGGGAATGCTGTCCAACGAGTGGACAGTCAAAGACTTTTATCCGATCGACTACATTCCACGCGGAGTGCGATTGACCTCGTACGGTGGGGACGCGTCCGACCTGCCTGCCGACGTACTGCAAGACTTCCTCTCCGCTGTGGCGTCAGGCGAGGCGGTGGTACCGATCGACGAGGTGTTCGCGTTCGAGGACATCGCGCGAGCACATGCCAAGATGGAAGCCGGTACGGCACGTGGCAAATTGGTAGTTGTGCTCTGACCTGGCTTCTCACACCACGAATCGATAACCCATTCCTGCCTCGGTGATCAGATGCTTGGGGTTCGCCGGGTCATCCTCGAGCTTCCGACGAAGTTGAGCCAGGTAGACACGTAGATAGTGGGTCTCGGTGTCGTACGCCGGTCCCCACACTTCCCGAAGCAACTCCTTCTGCCCGACCAGCTTTCCGCGGTTGCGCACAAGCATCTCGAGCATGCCCCACTCGGTCGGAGTCAGGTGCACCTGTTCACCGCGCCGACTCACTGTTTTCGCAGCCAAGTCCACCGTGAAGGACGCGGTCTCGACCGACGGTTCCGAAGTGTCCGCCGCGGAGGTTCCCCGCCTCGCCGCAGCGCGCACGCGGGCCAGAAACTCGTCCATCCCGAAGGGCTTGGTGACGTAGTCGTCCGCACCGGCGTCGAGAGCCTCGACCTTGTCCGCGGAATCCGTGCGCGCCGACAGCACGATGACCGGCGCCGTGCACCAGCCACGCAGGCCGGCAAGCACTTCGGTGCCGTCCATGTCGGGCAGTCCGAGATCGAGTACCACGACGTCCGGTGGACGCTCGGCAGCAGCCCGCAAGGCACCGGCGCCCGTCGACGCGGTCACCACCTCGTACCCGCGCACCGAAAGATTGATACGCAGAGCTCGCAGAATCTGCGGTTCGTCGTCCACTACCAGGATTCGACTCATGATCCATTCCCATTCGTACCGGCCGCAGCCAACTCCACGATCATCGTCAATCCCCCACCGGGTGTGTCTGTGGCGCTGACCGTTCCGCCCATCGCATCGACAAATCCGCGCACCACGGAAAGTCCGAGGCCCACTCCGCCGGTGTTGTCGCGATCTCCCATCCGTTGGAACGGCTGGAACATCGTTTCGGCCTCACCTCGCGGAACACCTGGGCCCGTATCGGCAACACTGATCACCACACGATCACCGAGTTGCGCCGCCCCGACGCGCACCGGGGTTTCTCCCCCGTAGCGCAGAGCGTTGTCGACGATGTTCGCAATCACCCGCTCGAGCAGACCTTGATCTGCTTGCACTGCAACGGTACCCACGTCGACGACTACACTTCGAGCCCGCGAATCCGAGCGTCCACCGATGCCGAGGCCCAGCAACGCGCGGTGAACCACCTCGTCCAGATACACCGGCCGGAGCGTGGGTTTCACCACCCCGGCGGCAAGGCGGGACGAGTCGAGCAAGTTCCCGACCAGTGCCGTCAACTGATCCGCCGACTCCTCGATGGTTGCCAACAATTCAGCGGTGTCTTCGGGCGAGAACTCGATGTCGTCGCTGCGCAGACTGGACACCGCCGCCTTCACTCCGGCGAGAGGCGTTCGCAGGTCATGGCTTACCGCTGACAGCAAGGCTCGACGCAGTTGATCAGCCTCGGTGAGCGCGGCAGCCTTGCTCGCCTCGACTGTCAGTTTCTCCTGGCGGATCATCCCAACTGCTTGGTGAGCGACCACCGTCAGCACTCGTCGGTCCCGCGCACTCAGGTCGGGCCCAGCCAACAACAGCGCGTATTCCCCGTCGTTGACCTCACAGACCGTATCCGCTTCGTCGTCCGTGGTCGGCGGCTGCGTACCGACGGCAGCGATGACTCCGTCGTCGTGATGAATGACGGAAACCCCTCGCTGGCGATAGATTTCGAGTGCCTTCGCCAGAAGTGTCGACAGATCCGCTCCGCGGAGAACTGATCCCGCGAACAGTGTGAGCAGTTCGGCTTCCTCGGATGCGCGCTTCGCCTCGCGGGCGCGCTTTGCTGCGGCGTCGACCAGAACGGCAACTGCCACAGCCACGATCAACAGCACGACAGTAGTGATGAAGTTGTCAGGTTCGGCGATGGTGAAGCTGTACCGCGGATCGGTGAAGAAGTAATTGAGCAGCAGTCCCGAGATCAGTGCCGACAATATCGCCGGGCCGACGCCGCCGAGGAGGGCAACCAGAACGACCACGACGAAGAACAGCGCGTTCTCGCCGTTGACCCCGGAAATTCGGTCGACGAGACCCATGATCGCGGCCGCGAGCGAAGGCACGACGATCGCCGCAATCCACGACAGGACCCGGCGCTCCGAGCGCCCCAGCACCGAAATGCGTCGTCGCGCCGTCGCTTCCTCGTGCGTGACCATGTGAACGTCGATACCACCGGACTGCTGAACCACCGCAGCGCCGATCCCCTCGTCGAGGATGCGAGCCAGGCGGGAACGCCGCGACGTTCCCAGCACCAACTGTGTGGCGTTCTCCTCACGCGCGAACTCGAGGAGCGTCGACGGTACGTCGTCACCGACAACAGTGTGAAGCGTGGCGCCGACTCCGACAGCCAACGCGCGCACCTTGCCCATCTCGGGGGCCGAGACACCGGTGAGTCCGTCACCGCGTACGACGTGGACCACCATCAGCTCGGCGCTCGACTTCGACGCGATTCGAGATGCGCGTCGTACCAGGGTTTCCGACTCCGGTCCCCCGGTCACGGCAACGACGACACGCTCGCGCGCTTCCCAGGTATCGGTGATCTTGTTCTCGGCCCGGTATTTCGCCAGTGCGGCGTCCACCTGATCGGCCACCCACAGCAGAGCCAGTTCGCGTAGCGCCGTGAGGTTTCCGCGTCTGAAGTAATTGCCCAAGGCCGCATCGACCCGTTCTGGTGAATACACGTTTCCGTGAGAAAGTCTGCGGCGCAGCGCCTCCGGGGTGATGTCGACCAGCTCGACCTGCGCCGCACTACGCACTACCGCGTCCGGAACCGTCTCCTGCTGAACCACGCCGGTGATGTGCGCGACAACGTCGTTGAGGCTTTCGAGGTGTTGCACGTTGACCGTGGACAGAACGTCGATCCCGGCTTCGAGCAGTTCCTGTACGTCCTGCCAGCGCTTGTGATTCTTGCTCCCTGGCGTGTTGGTATGTGCCAACTCGTCCACCAGGACAAGGGCCGGACGCCGAGCCAACACGGCCTCGACGTCCAGTTCCGGCATCCGTGTTCCGCGATAATCCACCAGCTTGGGCGGCACTGTTTCGAGGTCTCCGATCTGCGCCGCGGTGCGGGCGCGGCCGTGTGTCTCCACGACGGCCGCGACCACGTCACAGCCACGATCTCGACGCCGATGAGCCTCACCGAGCATCGCGAAGGTCTTTCCGACGCCGGGCGCAGCGCCGAGGTAGATACGCAATTCACCACGTTTGCGTGCCCTACCGAAAGATTGACCGACCTTCTCCGAAGAACTCACGTGACAATCATCCACCAGTCGTCGGTGCAGCACACGTAGGTGCCGTCAATCCGAGTGCCAGGTTCAATTCCAGTACGTTGACTCGCTCGGCTCCGAGAAATCCGAGTTGCCGACCGTCGGTGTGCTCGGCCACCAAGTCCCGCACCTGGTCTTCCGAGATGCCGTTGTTGGCCGCCACCCTCGCGACCTGCAGTTCGGCGTACGCCGGACTGATGTGGGGATCGATACCCGAGCCCGAACCGGTGACTGCGTCGACGGGAACCGATGCCGGGTCGACACCCTCACGTGCCGCGATGGCTGCCCGGCGCTCGATGACGAATCCGGCCAGAATCTCGCTGCTCGGCCCCTGGTTGGACGGCAGTGCCGCAGCGGGATCACCGGTGGCAAACGGATCCTCGTCCGAAACGGATCCGACAACACGATTGTGGAAGAACGGGTCCTGCTGCCCTTCGGCGACCTGCGGATCGACACCCACCCAGGCACTGCCGACCACGCAACCGGCGGCATCGGTGACCGGTGAGCCTTCGGCAGATCCGGAGCTGATCCGGCTGACACCCCACACCGCGGCGGGATAGACCACACCGAGAACGACGGTGAGCGCGAGCAATACGAGCAAACCCGCCCACACCTGTTTTGCAAAACCGATAGTGAAACGCATGTCAGGTCACCCAATTCCAGGAATCAAACGTACGACGAGATCGATCAACCAGATACCGACGAACGGTGTGATCACACCGCCGAGACCGTAGACGAGCAGGTTGCGTCCGAGCAACTGCGATGCCGTCGACGGTCGGTATCGAACACCCTTGAGTGCCAACGGAATCAAACCGATGATCACCAAGGCGTTGAAGATCACGGCCGAGACGATCGCTGATTCGGGGGTGGCGAGACGCATGATGTTCAACGCGTCCAGCTGCGGGTAGATGCCGCTGAACAAGGCCGGCAGGATTGCGAAATACTTCGCCAGGTCGTTCGCCAACGAGAATGTGGTCAACGCGCCGCGGGTGATCAGCAATTGCTTGCCGATTTCCACCACCTCGATCAGCTTGGTGGGATCGGAATCGAGATCGACCATGTTGCCGGCCTCTTTGGCTGCCGAGGTTCCCGTGTTCATCGCGACCCCGACATCCGCCTGGGCAAGGGCGGGAGCATCATTGGTCCCGTCACCTGTCATCGCGACGAGACGTCCGCCTTCCTGTTCCTTCCGGATCAGGGCCAGTTTGTCTTCCGGGGTGGCCTCCGCCATGAAGTCGTCGACGCCCGCCTCGTCGGCAATCGCCTTCGCGGTCAACGGATTGTCGCCGGTGATCATGATCGTGCGAATACCCATCGCCCGGAGTTCGGCGAACCTGTCAGCCATTCCCGGCTTGACGACGTCGGACAACGCGATCACGCCGAGGATCGAGGTACTCTCACCTTGCTTGACGGCAACTACCAGCGGCGTTCCGCCGGCTTGGGCGATGTCGCCCACGGTGTCGGTCACCGCGGTCTCCGCGTGTCCACCACCACTGACGACCCAGTTCATCACCGCATCCGCTGCACCCTTTCGGATTTGGCGTCCGGAGTGGTCGAGTCCGCTCATCCGGGTTTGTGCCGTGAACGGAACGAACTCGGCGCGTTCCTCGTCCAGCGTCGGCTCGGCAGCGAGACCGAAATCCGCTGCGCACAGCTCGACGATGCTCCGTCCCTCGGGAGTTCCGTCGGCCAGGCTCGACAAGCGAGCTGCCGCAGCAAGATCGTCGGCGGATACACCGGGCGCCGGATGGAGTGCGGTGGCCCGGCGGTTACCGAAAGTGATGGTTCCGGTCTTGTCCATCAACAGGGTGTCGATGTCGCCCGCAGCTTCCACCGCGCGTCCCGACATCGCGAGAACATTGCGCTGGACGAGGCGGTCCATGCCCGCGATACCGATCGCCGAGAGCAGCGCTCCGATGGTCGTCGGGATCAGGCAGACGAGAAGTGCGATCAGCTTGATCGGATCCTGCTCGTGCCCCGCGTACAAGCCCATCGGGCCGATGGCTACGACGGCGAGGAGGAAGATGACGGTCAACGACGCGAGCAGGATGTTGAGCGCAATCTCGTTGGGTGTCTTCTGACGTGAAGCACCCTCGACGAGCGCGATCATCCGGTCCACGAACGAACTGCCCGGTGCTGCGGTGATTTCCACGACGATGCGGTCCGAGAGAACCGTCGTACCACCGGTGACGGCGCACCGGTCACCACCGGATTCACGGACCACCGGCGCGGATTCACCGGTGATCGCCGATTCGTCTACGGAGGCAATACCTTCGACCACGTCGCCGTCGCCGGGGATGACCTCGCCGGCAACCACTATCACCCGATCGCCGACCACCAGTTCGGTGCCGGAAACCGATTCGATCGCACCGCTCATCGTGATCCGATGTGCTGTGGTGTCCTGCTTCACCTTTCGCAGGCTCGCCGCCTGCGCCTTGCCGCGCCCTTCGGCCACGGATTCGGCGAGGTTCGCGAAGATCACCGTGAACCAGAGCCACAGGGTGATCACCCAGGAGAACACCGAGGGATCGGCGATCGCCATGACAGTGGTGATGACGGAACCGACGAACACCACGAACATGACCGGGTTTCGGGCGAGGTGGCGTGGGTCGAGTTTGCGCACGGCCCCCGGCAACGCGGTGATCATCTGCCGCGGGTTGAAAACGCCTGCGTGTACTTGACGGGACTGCCCTGGATCAACCTTGTCGGCAGCGTCTTGCGCTACCACGGGTTTCTCACTGATACGCACGGTCATTGAAGAGCCTCCGCTAGCGGGCCCAGCGCGAGGGCCGGGAAGAATGTAAGTGCAGCAACAAGAACGACGGTGCCGGTCAACAAACCGGTGAACATCGGTCCGGACGTCGGGAGGGTGCCGGCCGTCGGCGACACCTTCTTCTGCGAGGCAAGAGCACCGGCCAAAGCGAGAACGAAGATGATCGGCAGGAAACGGCCGAGAAGCATGCAGATTCCGAGAGACGACTGGAACCAGTCGCTGGTGACCGTCAGACCGCCGAAGGCGCTGCCGTTGTTGTTGGAGGCGGAGGCGAAGGCGTAAAGCACCTCACTGAACCCGTGGATCGATCCCGGCGTGCCCGGATCTCCCCCGTTGCCTTGATAACCGGTGGTCGAACCGAGGATGACGGTGATGGCGGTACCGATCAAGACCAGCGCGGGCATGACCAGAATCGACAGCGCCGCAAGGGTGATCTCGCGTCGACCCAACTTCTTGCCGAGATATTCGGGCGTGCGACCGACCAGCAGTCCGCCGACGAACACTGCGATCAATGCCAGCACAAGAATCCCGTAGAGGCCGGTTCCGACTCCACCTGGCGCAATTTCGCCGAGCAACATGTTGAGCAGGACCGCGCCGCCGCCGAGGGGCGACATGCTGTCGTGGGCCGAGTTCACCGCGCCCGTCGACGTCCCCGTGGTCGCCACCGCGAACAACGCCGATCCGGGGATTCCGAAGCGAACTTCCTTGCCCTCCATCATCGAACCAGCTGCTGTGGCGGCAACACCGCGTGCGCCGGATTCGGCAGAGAGCGTGACTGCGAGCAGCCCGCTCCACAGGATTCCCATCACTGCCAGCAGGGTGAGGCCTTGCCTACGATCCCCGACTAGAGTTCCGAACGTTCGGGTGAGGCAGACCGGAATCAACAGGATCGCCAGGATCTCGACGACATTGCTCAACGGGGTGGGGTTCTCGAACGGGTGCGCCGAGTTGGCAGCCAAGATCCCGCCACCGTTGGTGCCGAGTTCCTTGATCGCTTCCTGGGACGCGACGGGGGCCAGTGCATTGGTCACCGCATTGCCGTCGAGGCCGGTGGAGGCGAAACCGCTGTGGAACGACTGGATCACTCCCTGGCTCAACAGGATCAGGGCGATCACGAAGGAGAACGGGAGGAGGATGCGCAGAGAACCACGCGTCAGATCGACCCAGAAGTTGCCGATCTCGCCGCCCCTGGCCACCCGAATGAAGCCACGAACCAATGCGATGGCCACCGCCATGCCGACCGCTGCCGAGACGAAGTTCTGCACCGCCAGACCGACGGGCTGAACGAAGTTGCTCATCGTCGTTTCCGGCGTGTACGACTGCCAGTTCGTGTTCGCCACAAAGGAAATTGCGGTGTTGAAGGCAACGGCAGGGCTGACGCCGGACAGTCCGTCACTCAGCGGTAGTACTCCCTGAATCCGTTGCAGGAAGTACAGGAACAATGCGCTGGCCAGCGAGAATCCGAGAACGCTTGCGGCGTAGCCGTACCACGTCTGCTCGGCCCTGGAGTCGATCCGACCGACGCGGTAGATCACACTCTCGACCCGAAGATCTCGCGTCGACGAGTAAACACGCGCCATGTAGTCGCCCACCGGGACGTAGGCGATTGCCAGAACGACGAGGACAAAAGCGATCTGCAGGCCGGCTGCAAGAGCGGGCGACATCAGAACCTCTCAGGATCTACGAGTGCAACGAGCAGGTAAATGACCAATGCCGCGGCGACGGCGATCAGAACCACGCTGACCACACCGGCAACCGTCATTTGGGAGCGCTCGCCTGTAGGGCGCGCAGTACCAGCGCGCACACGAGAAAACCGCCGAGAATCAGAGCAACGTAGGCCAGATCGGCCATGAGCTTCCCTCTTCGAAATCTTTTGCCGTGCTGCTGTGCATCGCAGCCATGACGCGCGGTCGCCCTCGACCGGATGCGCTCTCTCAGCTTCGACCTCCGGAAAGGCCGATTCCGCGTCTCTGACGATCCGCTTACGCACTGACCTGGCGTCTTGACGCGATCTTGACGCGAAACCGAAGTTCACTAATACTGAAACAAGTTACTGTTCGTTCGAACGAACAGTTTTGCGAAGGGAACCTGATGACTTCTCGAACCGACCACGATCTCGCCCCCGGTCTTGTCGACCAGGTTGCGAGTCTGGCCTCGGGCGCCACCTCGTCCGTCGCGGCCACCGAGGCAACGCTGAGCCGGATCGAGGCCACTCAGCCTCACCTCAATGCGTTCAAGATCGTGCGGGGAGAGAAGGCACTCGAGGAAGCTGCCGAGGCCGACAGACGTCTCGCACGCGGCGAGCGTCTGCCGCTGCTCGGTGTGCCGATCGCAGTGAAGGACGACGTCGACATCACCGGCGAACCCACGGCCTTCGGTTGCCCTGGCGATTTCCCGGCCAAGACCGAGGACTCGGAGATGATTCGACGCCTCCGCGACGCCGGCGCAGTGATCGTGGGCAAGACCAACAGTCCGGAATTGGGCCAGTGGCCGCTCACGAGCGGTTCAGCCTTCGGTTACACGCGCAATCCGTGGTCGCGTCACCACACTCCAGGCGGATCGTCGGGCGGCACCGCCGCGGCCGTCGCCGCCGGATTGGTCAGCGCCGGAATCGGTTCCGACGGTGCCGGTTCCATCCGAATCCCTGCGGCCTGGACCAACCTCGTCGGAATCAAACCGCAGCGCGGGCGCATCTCAACCTGGCCCGACGCCGAAGCGTTCTACGGCCTGACGGTCAACGGACCGCTCGCTCGCACCGTCGCCGACGCGGCACTGCTGCTCGACGTCGCTGCCGGCAACCATGACGGCGACCTCCACAAGCCGACACCGGTCACCGTCAGCGACGCGGTGGGACGCGACCCCGGAAAACTGAAAATCGCGCTTTCCCTTCGCAATCCGTTCACCGCAACTCCCGTGAAGCTGGACCCGGAAGTGCGCCTGGCCGTGCATTCGATCGCCGACACGCTGCGGGAACTCGGACACCACGTCGTCGTCGACGATCCCGCATACGGCCTGATCTTCGGCCTGAACTTTCTGCCCCGCTCACTCGTCGGGGTCCACGACTGGCTCGGACGCGTTCCCGACCCGAAACTGGTCGATGCCAGAACACGCGGAAATGCCCAGAACGGCAAGCTACTTCGCGGCGCACCTCTGCGCGCGGCCCGCGCGGCCGAGCCACGGATGCGAAAGCGGATCGGAGCGATCTTCGACACCTACGACGTCGTCCTGGCACCCACGACTGCAACTCCACCGATCATGGCGACCGCGATCGACGGCATCGGTGGCTGGGACACAGACAAGGTCATGACCGGCGCCTGCCCGTACGCGTGGCCGTGGAACGTCCTCGGCTGGCCCTCGGTCAACGTACCGGCCGGATTCAGCAACACCGGCCTTCCCATCGGTGCGCAGTTGATGGGCAACGAGAACACCGAACCTCTGTTGGTCTCCCTCGCTTCACAATTGGAATCGGTCCTGCGTTGGGATCAGGTCCGCCCCGAGCCGTGGTGGTGACTCGATGAGTAACCGGGACGTCCGCGCGCGAATACTCGACGCCGTTCTGCACGTCGTCGGTACCGACGGCATCCCGGGTGTGAGCAACCGGCGCATCGCCGCGCAGGCCGGCGTCTCACTCGGATCGATCACGTATCACTTCGCCAGCCAGTCGGACATGCTGCGGGCCGCGCTGTCTCGTTTCGTGACCGACGAGACGACGCGCCTGCGCGCCTTGGCCGAGGAGTACCGCGACAAAGGTCTGAGCGTCGAGGACGCCGCGGCAATAGCCGAAAAGGTGACGCGAGATCTTTCGTTCTCGGCCGAGCGGATCGCGCCGTTCGAGATGTACATCGCCGCCGGGCGCGACCACGAACTCCACGAAGTCGCCGTCGAATGCTTCGCCGCCTACGACGATTTGACCGTCACGATTCTGACGGCACTCGGTGTACCTGATCCGGAGTCGATTGCATCGACGCTCGTCGCCGTCATCACCGGCCTCCAACTCCGACGCCTGGCCACCGGCGTCGACGAGCAGGACATCGGCGCGGCGATCCTCAGGGTCCTCCGGCCCTAGAAGCCCAGCCGGCCGAGCTGCTTCGGGTCGCGCTGCCAGTCCTTGGCGACCTTGACGTGCAGCTCCAGGAAGATCCGCACACCGAGCAGCTTCTCGATCTGCAGGCGCGCACTGGTACCGACTTCCCGCAGACGCGCCCCGCCCTTACCGATGACGATGCCCTTCTGACTGGGCCGCTCGACGTAGAGCAACGCATGCACGTCGAGCATCTCGCCCTGCTTCTCGGTGCGACCCTCACGCGGGATGACCTCCTCGATCACCACAGCCAGAGAGTGCGGCAATTCTTCGCCGAGCCCCTCGAGCGCAGCCTCGCGGATCAGTTCGGCCATGAGCACCTCTTCGGGCTCGTCCGTCAATTCGCCGTCCGGGTAGAAGGCCGGGCCCTCGTCCATCAGACCGGCGAGGACGTCGACCAGGATCTCGACCTGTTCACCCGACTTCGCGGACACCGGAACGACCTCGGATTCGGGGCCGAGCAGGGTGGACAGCGCGAGCAACTGCTTTCCGACGGCGTCGCGGCTGACCTTGTCGATCTTGGTCACGATGCCGACAAGCTTGGTCTTGGGCGCCATCTGACGGACCTGCTGCACGATCCAGCGGTCTCCGGGCCCGATGGCCTCGTCAGCCGGGATGCACAGGCAGATGACGTCGACCTCGGAGTACGTGTCGCGAACCAGGTCATTGAGGCGCTGCCCGAGCAAAGTGCGGGGCTTGTGCAGTCCAGGGGTGTCGACCAGGATCAGCTGCGCATGCTCGCGGTGAACGATGCCGCGAATCGTGTGGCGCGTCGTCTGCGGGCGCGAGGACGTGATCGCGATCTTGCTGCCGACCAACGCGTTGGTCAGCGTGGACTTGCCCGTATTGGGTCGACCCACGAAACACACGAAGCCTGACCGGAATTCGTTCTTGCTCATAACTGCTCCTCGCTGAACTCTCGCTCAGTCATCGGTGTCTTCTGTCTCTTCGTCTTCGGACGGCGGGATGCGCTGCACGAACACCGTGCTGATGCGTACCCGGCCTCGGCCCGTATTGGTTCCCTCGCCGCGCAGGATCAAACCGTCGTACTCCACTTCGGAACCGGGAAGTGGCACTCGGCCGAGTACGTATCCGATCAGCCCGCCGACGGTCTCCACCTCGTCGAGTTCGAGTTCGAGATCGAACAATTCACCGAGGTCTTCGATGGGAAGTCTCGCGGATACGCGGAACATTCCGTCACCGAGATCCTCGATGGGCGGCGTCTCGTCCTCGTCGTACTCGTCGGCGATCTCACCGACGATCTCTTCGATGACGTCCTCGATCGTGACGAGCCCGGCGATTCCGCCGTACTCGTCGACGAGTATCGCCATGTGGTTGCGGTCGCGCTGCATCTCGGCCAGCAAGCTGTCGAGCGGCTTCGAGTCGGGAACGAAGACGGCGGGCCGCATGACGTCGCAGACGTTGACGTTCCGGCCGCCGTCGGGCAGGTGGTAGGTCTGCTTGACCAGATCCTTGAGGTAGACGACACCGAGCACGTCGTCGACGTTCTCCCCGATGACCGGCAGGCGCGAGTGACCACTGCGGACGGCCAACGACGTCGCCTGCCCGGCATTCTTGTCGTTCTCGATCCACACCATGTCGGTGCGGGGCACCATCACCTCGCGCGCCGACGTGTCTCCGAGTTCGAAGACGGACTGGATCATTCGGCGTTCTTCGTCGGCCACGACGCCGCGTTCCTGCGCCATGTCCACGAGTTCACGCAACTCGATTTCCGACGCGAACGGGCCGTTGCGGAAGCCCTTACCCGGGGTCAATGCGTTACCCACGAGGATCAGGACGCGACTGATCGGCCCGAGCAGAACCCCGATCCACAGCAGTGGCAGCGACGCGGCCATCGCGATGGAGTACGCATGTTGGCGCCCAAGCGTTCTCGGTCCGACGCCGATGACCACGTACGAGACGAGAACCATGATCACCGCGGTGACGGTCAGTGCCCAGCCCAGCGAGAGGACGTCGATCAGGCCGCCCACGAGTACGACGGTGGCCGTGATCTCGCACAAAATGCGAAGCAGGACCATCAGATTCACGTATCGCGGACGATCGGTCAGAATGCGTTGCACTCGCGCGGCGCCGGCTCGCTCTTCCTTTGCCATCTCGTCGATCCGCGCCGACGAAATGGTGTTGAGCGCCGAGTCGACGGCCGCGAACACACCACCGACCGGGACAAGAGCAATCGCCAGAACAAAGAGCGCTATGGCGCTACTCACTACAGAACCCCCGGATAACTGTTATCGGTCCACTCCGTCGACGAAACCGGTCTTGCCGAGCAGCTTCTGATCGCGTTCGGCCAGTGCTGCTTCGCGGTCGATACGGCGAAGGTCTTCGTACCACTCTTCGAGGAGGCTGTTCTGCAAGCCGAACATCTCCTTCTCCTCTTCCGGCTCCGCATGGTCGTAGCCGAGAAGGTGCAACACACCGTGGACGGTCAGGAGGGCAAGTTCGTGAGCCAGTGAATGCCCGGCCTTGTCAGCCTGATCCGCGGCAAAAGACGGACACAGCACGATGTCGCCGAGCATCGACGGCCCCGGCTCGGGGGAATCGGGACGGCCACCAGGCTCGAGTTCGTCCATCGGGAACGACATGACGTCGGTCGGGCCCGGCAGGTCCATCCAGCGAACGTGCAGATCCGCCATCGTCGCGGAGTCGACGAGAACCATCGACAGCTCGGCCGCCGGATGGACATCCATCCGAGCGATCACGAAACGGGCAACGCTGATCAACTCCGGTTCGGAGATGTCCATGCCCGATTCGTTCGAGACCTCGATGCTCATGTGCGACGCTCTTTCCTGGGAAAAGTAGGGGTTGATGCGTCGCTCAGCCTACCGTCGCGGCGAATGAGCATGTGCAGCGCGGCGCTGCGCACGGTTTCCGACCGCCAACTCGCCGGACCGATCCGATTCGTGACGCTCGTAAGCGTCGACGATGTGAGAGACCAGCCGATGACGTACGACGTCGCTGCTGTCGAGAGTGGCGAAATGAATATCGTCGATCCCGGTGAGGATTTCGGATGCCGCGCGCAGACCCGAACGGGCCCCGCCCGGCAGATCGACCTGGGTCACGTCTCCGGTGACCACGATTTTGGAACCGAACCCGAGGCGGGTCAGGAACATCTTCATCTGCTCGGCCGTGGTGTTCTGCGCTTCGTCCAAGATGATGAAGGCGTCGTTGAGCGTCCGGCCACGCATGTAGGCGAGCGGAGCGACCTCGATGACTCCGGCCTGCATCAACTTCGGAATCGCCTCGGGATCCATCATGTCGTGCAATGCGTCGTGCAGCGGGCGGAGATACGGATCGATCTTCTCGTGCAGCGTGCCGGGCAGAAAGCCCAGTCGCTCCCCGGCCTCGACTGCCGGCCTGGTCAAGATGATCCGAGAGACCTGCTTGGCCTGCAACGCCTGAACGGCCTTGGCCATGGCGAGGTAGGTCTTGCCGGTACCGGCCGGGCCGACTCCGAACACGATGGTGTTCTCGTCGATGGCGTCGACGTAGCGTTTCTGGTTGAGGGTCTTCGGCCGAATCGTCTTGCCCCGACGCGAAAGAATGTCGAGGGAGAGCACCTCGGCCGGAGACTCGCCGACCTCGTTGGTGAGCATGCCGATGGTTCGTCGAACAGCGTCCGGGGCAATGGGCTGCCCCCGACCGGCCAGCGACGCCAATTCACTGAACACACGTTCTGCCAGCGCCACGTCTGCAGCCGTCCCCGACAAGGAGATGGTTCCGCCACGTACATGAATGTCGGCACGAAGCTCACGTTCGATCGCGGTGAGATTCTCGTCCGTCGCCCCCAGGATTTGACGCACGGTCTCCGGCGCCAGATCCATACTCGAACGGACGGTGCGCTCTGCGGGCAGAGCGCGCTCGGTGATGGTGGTTACACGGTTCCCGTCGAGTTCACTGTGTTCACTCACGTGGTGAATATGGCCTGCTTTCTGGTCCGATCAGCCCACTCGACTCGTGAGCCTCGATACTTCGAAGTCTAGCGCCAGAGTCGGACACGGCCCACTTGTTAATCGTCCCGGCCTAATCCTCGCGGCGACCGGACGGCAGCGATTCGCGGATCCACTCCGACGCTTCGGCGACGATCTCGGAGCTTCTGTCCGGACTGATACCCGCGATGACCAGGCACACGGCGGCAAAGGATTCGCCCGAGTCCGTGATGAGCCCACTGTTGGCCTGATCGAACAAAGTGATCGTGATCGCCTCGGTCATCGCTACCAGAGTCTCGGCCGGCAGGTATTTCGAGAAGGTTCCGTCACGCTGACCGCGCTCGACGACGCTGATACTCACGGCGCGCGCGGGCTCCATCAGATCGAGAATCCGCTGCTCCCCCAACTCTTTGCGAGCAAAGCTGAGCAGCATCCGGAAGCGATCACCGACCGGCCATGACAGCAATGCCAGTACGGCAGTCGCCAGATCCGGGCGCTCGGGCGGCTCGCCGGCTTGGCTCAGCGCAGCTACGAGATCGGTCGACGCCTCGTCCACGATGCCGTTGATCAGCGCCTCTCGGCTGTCGAAATGCGCGTACACGGTTCGCCTGACCACACCGGCGGCCTTTGCGACGTCGTCCATGCTCGCATCCGGATCAGCAGCGAACGCCGTGATCGCCGCCTCGATGATGCGATTGCGATTGGCCGCGGCCTGACTACGACGCTGCCGTCCGCCCGATTCGGCAGTTCCCGAAACGACTGTGCCCGAATGCGTCAACGCGCGTTCCACCTCTTTCGACTGCCCAACTGTGATCTAGGTCAATCATAGTTGCACATCGGTGTGCAAGTTATTAACTTACACATCAGTGTGCAAATAGATCGAGGAGTGTCTTCGATCATCAGGAACGGAGTCGCGTCATGACGACACTCATGAGCAAACCTGTCTCGGAGATGGACCAGCCGTACTCACGGCGGTGGGCCGCGCTCGGGGTGTTGTGCCTGAGTCTGCTGATCGTCGTGATGGCGAATACCGCGCTGATCGTCGCGGCGCCGGACATGACCAGAGACCTCGGCCTCACCAGCACGCAACTTCAATGGGTCATCGACGGCTACACCGTCCCCTACGCCGCATTGATGCTGCTGTTCGGCGTGATCGGTGACAAGTACAGTCGCCGCGGCGCACTTCTCGCCGGACTCGCCGTGTTCGCCGGCGGCGCCGTCTTCGGCAGCATCGCGGACACCACCAACGCCGTCATCGCGGCACGAATGATCATGGGCGTCGGCGCCGCGATCATCATGCCCGCGACGCTTTCGCTTCTGGTCGCTACCTTTCCCAAAGCGGAGCGATCACGCGCCATCGCGGCGTGGGCGGCGACGTCGGGTCTCGCGATTGCACTCGGTCCGCTGTTGGCCGGATGGATTCTCGACAGTCATTCCTGGAGCATCACTTTCCTGATCAACGTCCCGATCGCCGCAGTCGCTGCCGTCGCCGCCGTAATTCTGGTGCCGCCGAGCAAGGCCGAGCACCTGGGCCGGATCGACTGGATCGGCGGCGCACTCTCGGTGGTCACCATCGGCTCGCTCGTGTACTCGATCATCAACGGATTCCACTTCGGGTGGACCGGCGGACCCATCGGTGCCGCGGTACTCGCTGCGATCGGCCTCGTCTCGTTCGTCGTCTGGGAACTGCGTCACCCGCAGCCACTGCTCGACGTCCGTAAGCTCGGCCAGCGCATGGTCGGCGGCGCGACGCTCGCCGTACTTCTGCTGTTCCTGGCCGCCTTCGGCGCCATCTACTTCATCTCACAGCAGTTCCAGTTCATCCTCGGCTACGGCGCACTCGAAACCGGTGTTCGTTTGCTGCCCTTGGCAATTGCCGTTTCGATCGGCGCCGTTGTCAGTGGGCGGATCACTCCGCTGATCGGCGTCCGGGCGTCCATCGTCGGCGGCATGGTGGTCGCCGCGATCGGCGTTCTGATTCTCACGCAGGTCGACGGCGATTCGGGCTACTGGATGTTCGCAGTCCCACTGATCCTGCTCGGCCTGGGCATCGGTCTCAGCGAACCGCCGGCCACCGACGCCATCATGGACAACTTCTCCGAGGACGATCTCGGTGCTGCGGGTGGCCTCAACGACACCGCCATCGAACTCGGCGGCTCGCTGGGTATCGCGATCCTCGGCTCGATCCTCGCTGCGAGCTACAAGGATTCGATTGCCGGATTCATCGATGGAATGCAGGTTCCGCAGTTGACGGGCGAACTTGCGCAACAGGCCGCGTACGCGATGGAGGTGTCGGGCGAATCCGTCGGCGGCGCTTCGTTGGTCGCCGAAGAGATGGCAGGCAACCCGTTGGCTGCAGCTCAGGCAGGGCCGTTGCTCGACGCCGCAGGCAGTGCCTACGCCGACGCGATTTCGGCGGCCAGTTGGGCGGGCGGTCTTGCACTGTTCGTGGGGGCAGTTGTCGTGGCGTTCATCCTGCCGGGCAAGAAGGCCCCTGTGGAAGTGGACCCCGCGTCAGTCTGACGTGCTCGGAGCCAGCGGGTCTTCGGCGAGAACCAACTCGCGGGAGACCCGCCACGACTCGGTCGAGGGTGAGAGAAATGCGTCGTGTCCTTCGCCCTCGATCACACGCAGTGCCACGGGATCACCAGCCGCTTCCGCGGCTTTCGCGTACCGGGAGCTCACCTTGGCCGGCACCTGCAGATCCTCCGCACCCGTGACGCACACAACGGGGACGCCGATCGGCAATCGATGCTGCGGCGACGCACTGCGATACAGATCCGGGTCCGCGTCGAACGGAACGCCGAACAGATCCTCGATGAAGCTGATCCGTCGTCCACGCTCGCCTGCCGACGCCAGATCGAGTGCGGCCGCCTGTGCGATGACCCGTTCAGGCCGGGTAAACGTGTCCTTCTCCCCCGCCAGCCACACTGCAAGATGTCCTCCGGCCGAATGCCCGAGCAAGCGAATCTGATTCAGATCCAATTCGGCCGAGGACTT
The DNA here is from genome assembly GCF_030208925.1 of Rhodococcus sp. MEB032. Taxonomy (NCBI): domain Bacteria; kingdom Bacillati; phylum Actinomycetota; class Actinomycetes; order Mycobacteriales; family Nocardiaceae; genus Rhodococcus; species Rhodococcus sp. MEB032. The sequence goes on along the minus strand of NZ_JARVSY010000025.1, from coordinate 190,987 downwards.
CCCGGCAACCAGTCCGGGGATTTCGTCGTACGCCGTTTTCACGTCGGCGGACATCTCCGGCCAACCACCGCCCGCCCCGAGACGGCGGTATTCGATGTTCCACACCGCGACGCCGTGCCGCGCGAGTTCGACGGCAAATGCGGTGCCCAGAGTCAATCCGTACTGCCCGCTCCAGAAGCCGCCGTGGATCTGCATGACGACCGGGATCGGGCCGTCAGCGACTCCGTCGGGAACGTAGAGATGCCCGAACTGCTGCTCGTGTCGGCCGTACGGAATCTTGAATCGAGGCACCGAGGAAATCTATCTCAGGCGAGGGCGCTGCCTGCGGCCCAGTCTGCCCAGGAAAGGGTCCAGTCGCCGTTCTGCCACACCTCCAGCGGAGCGCCGCCGGTGTTCTTGATCTCGACGACATCTCCCGGCTGCGAGAAATCGAAGAACCATTTGGCATTGGCCGCACTGAGATTGAGGCAACCGTGCGAGGTGTCGGTGTTTCCCTGCGCCCAGACGGTGCTCTCCAACTCGTGAAGATAGATACCGTCGGTGCTGATGCGGGTGGCCCAGTTGATGGATTCCTTGTAGCCGAGGCGCGAGTTGATCGGCAGACCGTAGGTCGACGAATCCATGATGACGGGGTTGGCCTTGTCCATCACGGTGTACGTGCCGGGCTGGGTCCAGAACGAGAGCGTCGTGCCGCCGATCGTCTCGGTGCCGCCCATTCCCATCGAGGTCGGCATTTCCTTGATCACCTGACCGTTTTCGTAGACGGTCACCATCTTGGTGTTGTCGTCGGCGACCGAGACGTGGGAGTCGCCGATTTTGAAGGACACGGTGTCGTCCTGCTGGCCGTACAGTCCGTTGCCGAGCTGCTTGCCGTAGATGTTCGCATTCACCGAGACCGTCGTGCCTGGTGCGTAGTAGTTCTGCGGTCGCCAGTGAACGTTCTGACCGTCGACCCAGTACCACGATCCCTGTACGGGCGGATTGGTTGTGACCAGCAGAGACTTCTCGGCCGCGGCCTTGTCACCGATCAACTCGTCGAAATGAACGGCGACGACGGTGCCGACACCGTACGTGCCACCGTCCGATATCGAGGCGCCACCGGTGGTGTTGATGTACGCCCGGGTCTGGTTACTCGGCGCGACGGTGGTCAGCGTCGTGTTCTTGGTCGTGGCAACACCATTCGCGTCGACGACGTCGACGACCAGCTTGTAAGTCTTGCCGTATCCGAGTGGTTCGCTCGGTTTCCAGGACGTCTTGTCCGGCGTGGTGATACCGGCGACTTCCTTACCCTCGGGATTGGTCAGCGCGACGGTCGTCAGTGTTCCCTTCGCGACCTGGACCTCGATGGGGTCGAGTGGACTCACCGGAGTTCCGCCGTCCGCCGGTGTGACGGTGACGAGCGCCTCGCTGGTCGGGGTAGTGGTGACGGCGCTGCTGGAGGAACCCGTGTTGTCTCCGGTGGAGACCGTGCACCCCGCGACGAGCATCAACGCCGCCGCGGCACACACCGCTCCAACGATTCGCATATGCGCACGTGACAACATCTGGCCTCCTGAAATCCCCGAACCAACTCACGCCGAAGGCGACCCCCGACGTCCTTACGATAGTGCGCAAATCTGACACTTCGCTGAGCGCCGGATCCGATTCAGCTCGGGATCACAACAAGATCAGTGCAGTGGCCGTGGTCCCCAGCGATCGGTCAGCACTCCGATCGCGCCCAGAGCAACAGCCCCGGCGGTCGACGTGCGCAGGACCGTCGGGCCGAGAAGCACCGGAGTGGCCCCGGCCTCCGACAACGCGTTGATCTCCGAATCGTCCAGCCCACCTTCGGGACCGACAACCAGAAATACCTCGTCCGCGCTCGCCAGCGGCAAACCGGCCAACGGCGTCGTCGCCGATTCGTGAAGCACCGCAACCACAGCGCCGCGGGCAACGGCGTCACGAACCAACGCGATCACCGCCGGCGTCTTGTGCAGTTCCGCAATTTCCGGGACGAACGCGCGTCTGGACTGCTTTGCGGCAGACACTGCCGCACTTCGCCAGCGTGCGACGCCCTTGGCGAGCTTGGGGCCCTCCCACTTGGCGACACAACGCAAGGAATGCCACGGGATCACCGCGTCGATCCCCGCCTCGGTCGCCAGTTCGACGGCCAACTCGGAACGCTCGGCCTTGGGAAGTGCCTGAACGAGGGTCACCAACGGCTTGGGCTGCTCGAGAACCTGAACGTCACTGACCAACAGTTCCAGGCGGTCCTTGCCGACGCTCGTCACCTCGGCGTCGGCCACCCGGCCACGGCCGTCGGCCAACACCAATCGCTCACCGACGCCGATCCGGCGGACAGTGGCCGCGTGGCGACCCTCCTGTCCGTCCAGAACTGCGATTTCACCGACGCCGGGAACCGGGTCGAGAAAGAAGACCGTTGCGGCCACCGTCAGCGGCCGCTGAATGCTTCGCGAAGACGCGAGAACAATCCACCGCTGTTCTGCGAGGCCGTCGAGACAACCTCGGCCTCGTCACGATCGCGGAGCAGCTTGAATTCCTTGAGCAGCTTGGACTGCTTGTGATCGAGACGGCTCGGGATGACCACCTCGAGGTGAGCGTGCACGTCGCCGCGCACTCCCGACCGCAGTTTCGGCATGCCATGACCGCGAAGAACAGCAACGTGTCCGGGCTGGGTGCCTGGCTCGATGGTGATTTCCTTGGGGCCGTCGATGATGGTGTCGACGGTGACAGTCGTACCGAGCGCTGCGTCGACCATCGGAACGCGGATCGTGCAGTGCAGGTCTTCACCGTCTCGAACGAAGACGTCGTGCTGCTGCTCGACGATCTCGACGTAGAGGTCGCCGGGGTGTCCGCCGCCCGGGCCCACTTCACCCTGCGCGGTCAAACGGATGCGCATGCCACCGGCGACGCCCGCGGGAACCTTCACGGTGATGTCACGCTTGGCCCGAACTCGGCCGTCGCCGCCACACTTGTGGCAGGGATCCGGGATGGTCTCACCGGCACCGCGGCACGTCGGGCAGGGACGCGAGGTCATGACCTGACCGAGGAACGAGCGCTGGATGGACTGAACTTCGCCGGCACCGTTGCAGGTCTCACAGCGGACAGGCTTGGAGTCGCCGTTGGTTCCGGCTCCGGTGCAGCTGTCGCACAGAATGGCCGTCTCGACGGTCACGTGCTTGCTGACTCCCGTCGCACATTCTGCGAGGGTCAGCTTGGTGCGAAGCAACGAGTCGGCTCCGGGCTGAACGCGACCGCGCGGCCCACGACCTGCGCCGCCACCGCCGCCGAAGAATGCTTCGAAGACGTCGCCGAGGCCGCCGCCACCGAATCCGCCGCCGAAGCCACCACCGCCGCCACCACCGGACTCGAGCGGGTCTCCGCCGAGATCGACGATGCGACGCTTCTCCGGGTCGGTCAGGACCTCGTAGGCCGTCGAGATCTCCTTGAACTTGGCCTGCGCCGCCTCGTCAGGGTTGACGTCCGGGTGCAGTTCGCGTGCCAGCTTGCGGTAAGCGCGCTTGAGCTCCTGGTCTGTCGCGTTCTTGTCGACGCCGAGCAATCCGTAGTAATCCCGTGCCACGTTGAGTCTCTCGTCCTTCTCTTACTTCTAGGTTTTCCTCAGTCCTCGCGAGGAGGCGTGCCGACGAATGTCGACGTCCGTCATCGCTCGGAGAGAACTTCGCCGATGTATCTGGCAACGGCGGCAACCGATGCAATTGTTCCCGGATAGTCCATCCGAGTGGGTCCGAGCACACCGACACCACCGAAAACGGTACCGGCCGCGCCGTAGCCAGTCGAAATCACAGAGGTTCCGCGCATCTGTTCGACCTGCGTCTCTTCACCGATCTGAACGGTGACCGTGCCGGAGTTCTGCGTCGCAGCGAGCAGTTTGAGGACCACTACCTGCTCTTCCAGTGCTTCGAGCACAGCGCGCAGCGAACCGGGGAAGCCGGCCAGACCGGAGAAATCGGCGGCGTTGCGCGTGAGATTCGAGGTTCCGCCCAGAACGAGACGATCTTCCGGATGCTCGACCAGGGTCTCGACCAGAACCGTTGCCGAGCGGATCACGGCGTCGCGAAGGTCGGCCGGAGACTCGTCGGCCAGTTCCGCCACGGCAATCGACGCGGCGGCCAGGCGCTTTCCTTCCAGTGCTCCGCCGAGAAGCGTGCGCAACCGGGAAAGGTCTTCGTCTTCGAGGACGTCTCCGAGTTCGACGATTCGCTGATCGACGCGGCCGGAATCGGTGATGAGAACGAGAAGCAGGCGCGCCGGCGTCAAAGCGACCACCTCGAGGTGGCGAACCGACGACGCGGACAGCGACGGGTACTGGACAACCGCGACCTGACGGGTCAGTTGCGCGAGCAGTCGCACACCACGACGCAGAACGTCGTCGAGGTCGACACCCGACTCCAAGAACTCGAGGATCGCTCGACGCTCGGGCCCGGACATGGGCTTGACGTCGGCGATGCGATCGACGAATTCGCGGTATCCCTTGTCGGTGGGGACGCGGCCGGAACTGGTGTGCGGTTGGGCGATGTAGCCCTCGGCCTCGAGGAATGCCATGTCGTTGCGCACAGTGGCGCTCGACACTCCGAGGTTGTGACGCTCGACCAGTGCCTTGGATCCCACCGGGTCCTGGGTGGAGACGTAATCGGCCACGATTGCACGTAAGACCTCGAAACGCCTGTCGTCGGTACTCGACATCGTTGCCACCTCCGTTTCCTGAAAAGAACGAACGCCGACATTTACACATCGGTTTCCACTGGCAGTCTAATCGCCCGAGCGCCAGAGACGGCTGTTGCCCTTACTGTGGAGTGAGATCGGCGAAAGGTCGATCGCACAACCATGGACAAGGCGGCACATGATCTTCAAAGGCGTGATGGACGGCAAACCGTATCCCGATCACGGACTGTCTCTACGCGACTGGTCGAAGTTCCCTCCACGTCAGGTTCGACTCGACGAGATCGTGACCACCACGAAGGTCCTCGAACTCGATCGCCTGCTGTCGGAGGACTCGACCTTCTACGGCGATCTGTTCCCGCACGCAGTGCAGTGGCGCGGCACTCTCTACCTCGAGGACGGTCTGCACCGAGCGGTTCGTTCGGCCCTGCGAAACCGCGTCGTGCTGCACGCGCGTGTCTTCGACTTCGACGCGATGCCCGGTGTCATCGAGGGAGTCCGCTGACGCTCACGCGACTCGGGTACCGAGACTCAACCGACGAACGCGAGCAGTGCGGGATTCGTCTGCCCCGGCCAGGTTCCGGTGAGCGTTGCCGAGCCTGACACTCGATCTGCGTCGATCACTCTCGCCACAGTCAGTTCCAGGCTTCCCGCGCGGATGATCGTGTCGGTGCCGACTGTCGAGCAGGTCACGGATTCCACTGCCGGTACGGAAGCGCCGGCCGTACCGCTGCCTACTACGTGAGCCGTCACGGGGATGTGATCGGCGGTGTCCGCGAAGACCAGTTCGACTCCGGCCCCACCCGTCAGAATCGCGGTCGCCACCGCGCTGACGTAGACCGGATCACAGCATGCGTCGTACACCCACCGTTCGCCGAGTACCGAATGATCCATGGTCGCGATCAGCGCGGTCTCCGCCCCGTCCAGCGGAGCACCACGATAAGTGAGCGGGACCTGAAGAATTCGACCGTCGGCAGAGCGCATCAGGTGCGTCTCGATTCCGACCTCACCGTCCGGGTCGTCGAAACGATAGGCGTCGACGCGTTCGAGCGTCGAACAGTCGACCGACCCGAGCCACGGCTGCTTGGGCACCCACGCTCGGAGCAGGTCGTTCTTGGACGGATTCAGCTGCGCACGATGAATGATGGCCACCACGGCCACATTACGCGGCGAAGGATGGTTGCGCGTCAGGTCAGGATCGTGCGAATCACCGCATCGGCGAGCAGGCGACCACGGTCGGTGAGAACCACGTGATCGTTCTCGATCACGGCCAACCCGTCGACTACCACCTGTTCGGCCGAAAGACGTTCGGATGCAGACAGTTCCGACAACGGAAGTCCCGTACGCAACCGTGCGGTCAGCATGACTCGCTCCATGTGTTCGTCCTCGGCGGTCAGTTCTTCGCTGCCGCCGACGGGAAGTTCGCCGAGCGCCAACTGTTCCGCGTACCGCGCCGGGTGCTTGACGTTCCACCACCGCACTCCGCCGACGTGGCTGTGCGCGCCCGGACCGGCACCCCACCAGTCACCGCCGTCCCAGTAGCCGAGGTTGTGACGACACCGGGTGTCACCGGAGTCCGCGGTTTCCGCCTTTGCCCAGTTGGAGACCTCGTACCACCGCAAGCCTGCCTCGGACAGGCGTGAATCGATTCGTTCGTACCGCGAGGCCAGCACGTCGTCGTCCGGGGCGGGCAGCTCGCCGCGCCTGACCTTGCGAGCCATGGCGGTGCCGTCCTCGACGATCAACGCGTAGGCCGAGACGTGATCGACATCGGCGGAGAGAACCGCATCGAGAGAGGCGTCCAGATCTTGATCGCGCTCCCCTGGCGTTCCATAGATCAAATCCAAGTTCACGTGCGAAAAACCAGCTGCGCGAGCCTCTTTCGCGGCAGCGACGGCGCGACCGGGAGTGTGGGTGCGGTCGAGGATCTTCAGAACGTGCTGGGCGGCCGACTGCATGCCGAGGGAAATCCGGGTGAATCCCGCACTGCGGAGAGCACCGAAGAACTCCGGCGACGTCGATTCGGGGTTCGATTCCGTGGTCACTTCGGCGCCGGACGCCAAGCCGAAGCTGCTCCGCACCGCCGACAGCACGTCGGACAATCCGTCGCCACCGAGCAGCGACGGCGTTCCACCGCCCACGAACACCGTCTCCGCCGCCGGGGCGCCCGTCATCTCGGCCGCGAGATCGAGTTCGCGCCGCAGACCCTCCAGCCACGACTGCGGCGACGCCGAGGTTCCGAGCTCACCGGCCGTGTAGGTGTTGAAATCGCAGTACCCACACCTGGTGGCACAGAACGGGACGTGGATGTAGATCCCGAACGGCCGTTTCCCGACACCCTCGAGCGATCGCGCGGGCAAGGCGAAGGGCGTCGCCTCGCTCTGTCGAGTGGGAGTCGTGCTGGTGGCATTCACACCTCCAGTGTCCCAGCATCCGGAACGCACACCTATTCAGCCTGCGATGCAGGTCGGCGTATGGCTTGAACTCGATATTTCCCCCGTTTTTCGTGGAAATATGCGCCCGAGTCGGAATTATCGAGTTGACGTGGCACAATGGACCGCATGACCGGACTCGGAGTGCGACTTGTGGCGCGTCGCCATGTCGACTTCAAGCGTGTGTGCAGCTCGTCGTGTCTGCACCTGTGTAGCTGTTGATCTTTCACTGATCTTCCAGCCTTTCCCGCTCATCTCCATCTGCTTCACCGAAACACTCTCTGCAGAGACATGCCTTTTCAGGGACGCAGCTTCTCCAGCTGTTCGTTTTCGTGAGCACACCTGCCGGCCGCGAGCTTTCCGAGACCGAGGACAGCCCCCTCGATTTCCGACACGGACCGGTGCGTCCCGATCAGACACCGCCACAGTTCATCGATAGTGCGTGCCGCGTGCCGATCAACCGCCCAGATCCAGGAGTTCATCGATGACGTCGACCACCGACGCCGCCACACCCGCCGATTCGGCAGCAGCTGCCGAAGCCCGGCCTGCACGCGCTGCGCGTCCCGCCAAGCGTCGCGCCGAAGGTCAGTGGGCCCTCGGTTACCGCGAGCCTCTCAACGCCAACGAGCAGGCCAAGAAGGACGACAACCCGCTCAACGTTCGGGCCCGCATCGAGAACATCTACTCCAAGCAGGGCTTCGACAGCATCGACAAGGGCGACCTTCGCGGCCGCTTCCGCTGGTGGGGTCTCTACACCCAGCGCGAAGAAGGCTACGACGGCACCTTCACCGGCGACGAGAACATCGACCTGCTCGAGGCCAAGTACTTCATGATGCGCGTGCGTTGCGACGCCGGCGCTCTGAACGTCGAGCAGCTGCGCACCATCGCCGGTATCTCGAAGGAATTCGGCCGGAACACCGCCGACCTGTCGGACCGTGAGAACGTTCAGTTCCACTGGATCGAAGTCGAGAACGTCCCGGAGATCTGGAAGCGCCTCGAAGCCGTCGGGCTCAAGACCACCGAAGCGTGCGGTGACTGCCCTCGCGTCGTCCTCGGTTCTCCCCTGGCCGGCGAATCGCTCGACGAGGTCCTCGATCCCACCCCGGCGATCGACGAGATCGTGCGCCGCTACATCGGCGACCCCAAGTACTCCAACCTGCCGCGCAAGTTCAAGACCGCTATCTCCGGTCAGCAGGATGTTGTTCACGAGATCAACGACATCGCCTTCATCGGCGTGAACCACCCCGAGCACGGCCCGGGCCTCGACCTCTGGGTCGGCGGCGGACTGTCCACCAACCCGATGCTGGCGCAGCGCGTCGGCGCCTGGATTCCGCTCGACGAGGTCCCCGATGTCTGGGAGGGCGTCGTCTCGATCTTCCGTGACTACGGCTACCGCCGTCTGCGCGCGAAGGCCAGGCTCAAGTTCCTCGTCAAGGACTGGGGTATCGAGAAGTTCCGCGAGGTTCTCGAGACCGAGTACCTGAAGCGTCCGCTCATCGACGGCCCCGCGCCCGAGAAGCCCAAGCGCCCGATCGATCACGTCGGTATCCAGAAGACCCGCAACGGCCACAACGCAGTCGGTTTCGCTCCGATCGCCGGCCGCGTCTCGGGAGACATCCTGGCTCAGGTCGCCGACGCCGCCGAGAAGGCCGGCAGCGACCGGATCCGCTTCACTCCGTACCAGAAGCTGATCATCCTCGACGTCGCCGACGAGACGCTCGAGCCGCTCATCGCCGATCTCGACGCGCTGGGTCTTCCCGCCCGTCCGTCGCACTGGCGCAAGAACCTGATGGCCTGCTCCGGCATCGAGTTCTGCAAGCTCTCGTTCGCCGAGACCCGCAAGCGTTCGCAGGTGCTCGTGCCCGAACTCGAACAGCGTCTTGCCGACATCAACAGCCAGCTCGACGTGCCGATCACCATCAACATCAACGGTTGCCCCAACTCCTGCGCTCGCTCGCAGATCGCCGACATCGGCTTCAAGGGCCAGCTCGTCGACGACGGTGAGGGGAATCAAGTCGAGGGTTTCCAGGTTCACCTGGGAGGCAGCCTCGGATTCGACAGCGCCTTCGGACGCAAGCTGCGCCAGCACAAGGTCACCAGCGTCGAGATGGGTGACTACATCGACCGCGTCGTACGTCAGTTCGTCAAGAACCGCAACGAAGGTGAACGGTTCGCCGAATGGGCAGTGCGCGCAGACGAAGGAGATTTGCGATGACAGTGGACATTTCGCGAGCAACTGCCGACGAGCTTCGGTCCATCGCCGAGCGCGGTGCAATAGAACTCGACGGAGCCAGCGCACAGGAACTGTTGCAGTGGACCGAGGACACGTTCGGTGACTCGTACATCGTGGCGTCGAACATGCAGGACGGGGTGTTGGTTCACCTTGCCGCACAGGTGCATCCGGGCGTCGACGTACTCTTCCTCGACACCGGCTACCACTTCCCCGAAACCATCGGCACGCGTGACGCGGTCGAGCAGGTGTACGGCGTCAACGTCATCAACGCTCGTGCGCTGGCAAGCGTCGCCGAGCAGGATGTCGCCGAGGGCAAGGATCTGTTCGCCCGTGATCCCAACCGCTGCTGCGCACTACGCAAAGTCGCGCCGCTCAAGCAGACACTGTCCGGGTACAGCGCGTGGGTGACCGGCATCCGCCGCGTCGAAGCGCCCACCCGCGCCAACGCTCCCCTGATCTCCTTCGACGAAGCCTTCGGACTCGTGAAGATCAACCCGATCGCTCCCTGGTCGGACGAGGAGATGCAGAACTACATCGACACCAATTCCATCCTCGTCAATCCCCTTGTCGACGAGGGATATCCGTCCATCGGCTGCGCACCCTGCACCAGCAAGCCAGCCCCCGGCAGCGATCCGCGTAGCGGTCGTTGGGCCGGTGCCTCCAAGACAGAATGCGGGTTGCACGCATCATGACAGTTGACTTGACACCTTCGCGGCCTCAGCTCGACGGCACACAGTTCGATACTCTCGACGCCCTCGAGTCCGAAGCGATCCACATCTTCCGAGAGGTGGCCGGCGAATTCGAACGCCCGGTCATTCTCTTCTCGGGCGGTAAGGACTCCACCGTGCTGCTGCACCTGGCGATCAAGGCCTTCTGGCCTGCGCCGTTGCCGTTCACCCTGCTGCATGTCGACACCGGCCACAACCTGCAGGAAGTCCTCGACTTCCGCGACCACGTGGTGGCCAAGTACAACCTGCGCCTGCACGTGGCCAGCGTCGAGGAGTACATCGCGGACGGTCGCCTCACCGAGCGTCCCGACGGTATCCGCAATCCTCTGCAGACCGTGCCGTTGCTGGACGCGATCTCGGAGAATCGCTTCGACGCCGTCTTCGGTGGCGCTCGCCGCGACGAGGAGCGGGCACGTGCCAAGGAGCGGATCTTCTCACTGCGCAACGCTTTCGGCCAGTGGGATCCCAAGAAGCAGCGCCCGGAGCTGTGGAACCTCTACAACGGTCGCCACTCCCCCGGCGAGCAGGTGCGCGTCTTCCCGCTCAGCAACTTCACCGAACTGGACATCTGGCGTTACATCGCTCGCGACAATGTCGAACTCGCCAGCATCTACTACGCCCACCAGCGTCCGGTGTACCAGCGCGACGGCATGTGGATGACCCCCGGAGTCTGGGGTGGGCCGGCTGACGGCGAAGAGCTGCAGACCCTTTCGGTGCGTTACCGCACCGTCGGCGACGGTTCGACCACCGGTGCTGTTCTCTCCGATGCGGCTGACAACGAAGCGATCCTCGCCGAGGTTGCGGCATCACGTTTGACCGAGCGCGGCGCGACCCGTGGCGACGACCGAGTTTCCGAAGCGGCCATGGAAGACCGCAAGCGAGAGGGCTACTTCTGATGAGCGATCTGCTCAGACTGGCAACTGCCGGCAGCGTCGACGACGGAAAGTCCACCCTCGTGGGCCGCCTGTTGTACGACACGAAATCCGTTCTCGCCGACCAGATCGACGCCGTGACCCGTGCGTCGGTGGACCGCGGTCTCGACACCCCTGACCTCTCGCTCCTGGTGGACGGACTGCGCGCCGAGCGTGAGCAGGGCATCACCATCGACGTGGCGTACCGCTACTTCGCGACCCCCAAGCGCACCTTCGTGCTCGCCGATACACCGGGCCACGTGCAGTACACCCGCAACACGGTCTCCGGTGCCTCGACGGCTCAGCTCGTGATCCTGCTGGTCGATGCTCGCAAGGGCGTCATCGCGCAGACTCGCAGGCACGCAGCGGTTCTCGCGTTGCTCGGTGTCCCGAAGCTCGTTCTCGCCGTGAACAAGATCGACCTCGTCGAGAACCCCGAAGAGGTCTTCACCTCGATCTCCGCCGAGTTCAACGAACTCACCAGCTCACTTGGCTGGGCAAGCGAAGACGTCGTCGAGATCCCGGTGTCGGCACTGCACGGTGACAACGTCGCCATCCGCTCCGACAAGACCCCGTACTACACCGGCCCCACGCTGATCGAGCACCTCGAGTCGATTCCGGTCGACGCCGAGCCACATCGCGTCGGTCTGCGTTTCCCGGTGCAGTACGTGATCCGCCCCCGCACCGCAGAGTTCCTCGACTACCGCGGCTACGCCGGTCAGGTCGCTGCCGGTTCCGTCGTGCCCGGCGACGAAGTGGTGATCCTGCCCTCGGGTACGCGCACCACCGTCACACGTATCGACACGGCCGACGGCGAACTGGACGTCGCCCACGCCGGACGCAGCGTCACGCTGATCCTGGCCGACGACGTCGACGTCTCTCGCGGCGACACCATCGCATCGCCGTCCGACGCACCCGAGCCGATCGGCGAATTCGACGCCACTGTCTGCTGGCTGGCCGAGAAGTCGCTGCGCCCCGGTGCACGTCTGCTGCTCAAGCACGGCACGCGAACGACGCAGGCCATCGTGGGCAGCTTGGTGGAACGCTTCAACGAGCAGGACCTCACCACGGATCAGGGCCCGGACACTCTCGAGCTCAACGAGATCGGCAAGATCTCCATCCGGGTGGCCGAGCCGATCGTGGCTGACGACTACGCCGTCAACCGCCACACCGGCAGCTTCCTGCTGATCGATCCCGCTGGTGGAAACACTCTCGCAGCCGGCCTGGTGGGCGACGTCATTTCCGCTGTCGAATTGGGCGACCGCGTCTAAGTCGATGGTTCCGCTCATCGCTGTTGCGCACGGCAGCCGTGACCCCCGTTCTGCTCGGGTGATCGCGGCTGCTGTGGCAGCTCTTCGTGAAGTCCGGCCAGACCTCGATGTCCGGCTGGCGTTCCTCGACCTCAATGCACCGTCCATCGATCAGGTCCTGGACGGAGTTGCACACGACGGCCACACTCACGCCGTTGTTGTTCCGATGCTGCTGGGCAATGCCTTCCACGCCCGGGTAGATCTGCCCGGACTCTTGGCCGCTGCCGCGACACGCCACCCCCAGTTGACCGTGTTCCAAGCAGACGTACTGGGTCGCGATGCTCGGCTGATCGAGGCAGTACGCGAGCGAATTCTCGAAGTGGGTGCCCGGCCGGACGATCCGTCGGTCGGTGTCGCTCTTGCGGCAGTCGGCTCGTCCGATGCGCGCGCCAATGCCGCGACCGCAGAATTGGCGTCCACTCTCCTCGGCGGAACCAACTGGTCGGGCGTTCGAATCTGTTTCGCGACATCCGCGGAACCGACAGTTGCCCAGGCGATCTCCGCACTCGAACAGGACGGCGCCGAACGTGTTGTCGTCGCACCGTGGTTCTTGGCTCCCGGCCTACTGACCGATCGACTCAGCGCTGCCGCAGCAACTGCATGTCCGCGCGCGCGTTTCGCCGACACGATCGGTGGGCACTCTCTACTGATCGAAACGATGATCGACCGTTACCGACAAGTCGCTGATGCACTACCCGGCCGTCTGGTCCGCTCCGCCTGATCCGGTTTCACAGGCCGTTATCAGATTGTTACCGTAGTGTTGGATCTGTCCAGCTCGCGAAGGTACCTCCTTCGCCTGCGAAACAGATCTTTGGGTGCAATCCCCTCAGAGCGCCGCGAGAGGGAACACCATCACTCACAATCTTCGCCTCGGCACAGCCGGCATCGCATGGGTCCTGTCGGTGCTCTACCTGCTTGTCGAAATCTTCACAGCCGGAGCATGGAAGACGCCGTACAGCTTCGCGCGCGACTCCATCAGTTCGCTGGGCGTGACGACATGCAGCGTGGATTCATGTTCGCCGATGCACGACGTGATGAACGCGGCCTTCATGATCCTCGGTGCGCTCACCATCCTCGGTGCGGCCTTGCTGCACAAGTACATTCCGGACGGTCGTGCGAAGAAGTGGATTCTCGGTCTTGCCGTCGTCGTTGCATTGAGCACCGCGGCCACCGGCCTCTTCCCGGCGAACGACGGGACCTTCGTTCATTGGACCGCCGTACTTCCCGGCTTCGTCGCACGTCATGCCGTTCTCGTCCTCATGGCAATTCAATTCTGGAAGCACAGCAAATGGATCGCAGTGTGGTCAGGGCTGTGCGCGGCTACCGGAATCGTCGGTGCCGTACTGCTTCTCGGACGAACCCTCACTTTCGGCCTTGGTGAACGCCTGACGCTGTACCCGCTGCCTATGTGGATGGCCGTCACCGGCGTCGCGGCCCTGCTCGCGTTGATGCGCCGAACCGTGTTGAAGAACGTGGAACTGACACTGTCCGGTAACGGATTCATCACCGCTCTGTTGTCGTTGCGCCCGCGTCGATCTCGCGCGGCAGTGCCCACCGACGTTCTCGCACCACGGGAGCTGACCGGTTTGTAGCGAACCGGGGGTGAGCAGGGACACACTGGTAAGGAGGCGACGCGAGGAGACTTCCATGACCAGTGCATCTGTTCGACACGGAATCGTGGCCGGTATCGACGGCTCGGCAAGCGCGGTCAACGCCGCGAGGTGGGCAGCTTCGGCTGCAAAGAGATTCGACGAACCACTTCGCCTGACCCACGTGCTGCCAGGACAACCCGAGTCCGGTGGCGGTACCAACGTCACCGACGAAGAGATGTTCGACCACCACCTTCGCGTCGAGGGTGCAAAACTGCTCGACGAGGCTGAGGACGCCATCCGCGATGATCACACCGACGTCACCGTCGAACGTGGCCTCGTGACCGGTACTCCCGCAACCACACTCGTCGAACTCTCGAAGTCGGCTCGCATCGTTGCACTGGGTCAGGCCGGCACCAGCGAAATGCAGTCCGTGTTTCTCGGATCCGACACCATTCGGGTGGTCAACCGCGCGCACTGTCCCGTGGCCGTATTCCGCGGTACGGGTGATCACGCGATGGCCGACACCAGGCCCATCGTCGTCGGCGTCGACGGGAGCAAGCTCAGCGAACTCGCCGTCGCGCATGCCTTCGAATTTGCCGCGTTCCTCGGCGCACCTTTGGTTGCGGTCCACACGTGGAACGAGCACGCCTCGCTGGGCGGGTATTCCGAAGCCAGGCGCTTCGTCGACTGGGGACCGTACGAACAGCATGAGCATGCACTGCTGTCCGAGTGCCTCGCCGGCTGGACGGAGAAGTACCCCGATGTCGAAGTCACCCGCAGTGTCCAGCGCAGCGGACCGATGAAGGCACTGCTCGAGCACTCGGCGGAAGCGCAACTCGTAGTCGTCGGTAGCCACGGCCGCAGCCCGTTCATGGCGTCGATAGTCGGATCGACCAGTCAGAGCCTCATCCACCACGCCCAGTGCCCGGTCCTCGTCTGCCGAGAGGGCTGAACTCGTCTCGCTGTTGCCCGACCCCCACCTCTGAGCGAACGGCACTTTCGGCGCCATCAGGAGGCCGAAAGTGCCGTTCGCTCAAACAGGAGTGGGGGTACAATAGGTCAAACAGGGCGAGCGGGTCATACCTGGCCGACCACGCTCACCGTGACCGGCTCCTGCACCGGCGTCGACACCGGGGTCTCCGGCAGATCCGGCACCCGGGTAGCACGCGCGTACACCGTCTCCCCCGCCTCGAGGTGCAGCGCTGCACTGTCACCGCGCGTGACCTGAGCCGAGAAGAGCTCGCCGGTTGCCTCGTTGCGCAGGTCCACTCGAACCTCGAAGCCGAGGTACACGACGCGCTCGACGGTTGCGCGTGTGACGCCGAGGGACTCGGCCGTTCCGGACTCCTGAGCGAGAGCCATGCTCGGATCGCGGCCGAGACGGATGTCATGCGGACGGACCAACTGCCCGTTGAGCTTCGCGACGGATCCGAGGAAGGACATCACGAAGTCGTTGGACGGGCGGTCGTACAGGTCGGCAGGTTCACCGATCTGCTCGATCCGCCCCTTGTTCAGCACCGCGATGCGGTCGGCGACGTCGAGAGCCTCTTCCTGGTCGTGTGTGACCAGGACGGTGGTGACGTGCACCTCGTCATGCAGGCGACGCAACCACGTGCGCAGGTCGGCACGGACCTTCGCGTCGAGGGCGCCGAAGGGCTCGTCGAGCAGGAGCACCTGCGGATCCACCGCCAGAGCGCGCGCCAACGCCATGCGCTGGCGTTGACCACCGGACAGCTGCGCGGGGTACCGATGCTGAAAGCCGTCGAGGCCGACGATCCCCAGTAGTTCGTTGACCTTCTTCTCGATCTCCGGCTTCGGGCGCTTGCGGATCTTGAGCCCGAACGCCACGTTGTCTCGCACCGTCATGTGCTTGAACGCTGCGTAGTGCTGGAACACGAAACCGATGTCACGCTTCTGCGGCGAGACGCCGGTGACGTCCTTGCCTGCGATGGTGATGGTTCCCGAATCGAGTTCTTCGAGCCCTGCGATCGAACGCAGCAACGTCGACTTTCCCGAGCCACTGGGCCCGAGCAATGCCGTCAACGAACCCGAGGGAATGTTGACCGTCACGTCGTCGAGCGCCGCGAAATCACCGTAGTTCTTGCGGGCCCCGGTCACTGTGATCATGTGGTGCTCCTCTTACGGTCCAGCAGCGTCATCAGCAACAGGACAATGATGGCGATGCCCATCAGCAGCGTTGCCGCCGAATACGCACCAAAGGTGTTGTGGTCGTCGATGTATCGCGAGTGCACCAGCAACGTCAGTGTCTGGGATACCCCCGGGAAGCCGGAAGAGACCATGATGACTGCGCCGAATTCACCGAGCGAACGCGCCACCGTCAACACGATTCCGTACGTCAGGCCCCAACGGATCGCGGGCAAGGTGATCCGCCAGAACGTCTGCCAGCCCGAGGCACCGAGCGTCGCGGCCGCTTGTTCCTGCTCGTCGCCGATCTCGTGAAGTACGGGTTCGACTTCCCGGACGACGAAGGGCAGCGTCACGAAAATCGTCGCGATCACCATGCCTGGCAAACCGAAGATGACCTTGAACCCCAACGATTCGATGCCTCCGAACCAACCGTTGGCACCCCACAGAAGAATCAAGGACACACCGACGACGACGGGCGAGACTGCGAAGGGCAGGTCGACCACCGACTGCAGAACTCCGCGGCCCGGGAACCGACCACGCACGAGTGCCAGAGCGGTGACCACACCGAACACGACGTTGATCGGGACCACGATCGCCACGATGATCAGCGAAAGATTCAACGCGGAGATCGCTGCCGGTGTCGTGATCGATTCGAGAAACGGGCCGATTCCGTTCTCGAATGTTCGCGTCAGGATCACACCGATCGGCACGACCAGCAACACGAACAGGTAGACGAGAGCGATGGTCCGCAGACCGATCTTCGATCCTCTGGACACGTTCATCGGGAACTCTCCTCACGTCGCTGTCCCCGCGATGCGAAGATTCGCAGGACGAACAGCGTCACGAATGCGATGGCCAGCAACGCTACCGAGACGGCAGCGGCGTTGGTCGGACGATCGATCTCGATCTGCTGCTGAATGTACTGCGACGTCATCTGTGTCACGCGTGGGATGTTGCCGCCGATCAGAACGACCGAGCCGTATTCACCGATCGCTCTGGCGAACGCGAGGCCCGCACCGGAGATGACGGCAGGCGCCAACGTCGGGAGAACAACCGAGCGAAAGATCGTCCAGTTGGAAGCTCCCAACGACGCAGCGGCTTCCTCGACTTCGCGGTCGACCTCCATCAGCACCGGCTGCACGGAACGGACGACGAACGGCAAGGTCACGAAGGCCAATGCCACGATCAGTCCGGGCTGAGTTGCATTGAGATGGATGTCGATCGGTGACTGCGGGCCGTAGAGGGACAGCAGCACGATCGATGCCACGATGGTCGGTAGCGCGAACGGCAGATCGATCATCGAGTTGACGATGCGCTTGCCCGGGAAGTCGTCCCGGACCAGCACCCACGCGATGATCGTGCCCATCACGACGTTGATCAATGCCACGATCACCGAGACCAACAACGTCACGCGCAACGACGCCAAGGCGACGGGTGCGGTGACGGCGTCCCAGAATCCCGAGATCCCCTCGTCGAACGCGGTGGCGGTCAACGCGGCGAGCGGAAGCAGAACGATGACGGAGAGCCACAGGGTGGCCACTCCGATTCCGAGCGGCCCCACACTCCCCGTGACCCGCGCGAGTTTTCGCCGACGAGCCACGGGGGTGGGGTCAATAGTGTCAGTCACGTCAGTCTTACTTGGTCGCGTTGTCGTAGATCACTGCGATCGAACCGGTGTCCTTGGTGAACAGAGCACTGTCCACGGCCTTCCAGCCGCCGAGGTCTGCAATGGTCCACAGCTTGGTCGGCTCGGGGAACTTGTCGGTGAACTTGGCAGCGACGGCGGGATCCACGGGACGGAATCCTGCTTCGGCCCAGAGCGTCTGACCCTCGGTCGTGTACAGGTAGTCCTTGAACGCGGTCGCCTTGTCGAGGACCTTGCTGTTCGAGATCACGGCAACGGGGTTCTCGATCTTGAAGGTCGTGGGCGGGGTGACGTGCTCGACCGGGTCGCCGTTGCCTTCGATGAACAGTGCCTCGTTCTCGTAACTGATCAGAACGTCACCGCTACCCTGCAGGAAGGCTTCCGAAGCCTCGCGTCCCGACTTGGGCTGGATCTTGACGTGGTCGTTGACCAAGGCGGTGACGTAGTCGAGACCCGCCTGCGGGTTCTTGCCACCGTCGCTCTTCGCGGCGTACGGCGCCAAGAGGTTCCATTTGGCCGAGCCGGAGCTGAACGGGTTCGGCGTGACGACCTCGAGGCCGGGCTGAAGCAGGTCGTCCCAGTCTTTGATGCCCTTCGGGTTGCCCGGACGCGTCACGATGGTGACTACCGATCCGAACGGAATTCCGTTGTAGGCGTCCTGGTTCCAGTTCTGATCGACCAGACCGGCATCGACCAGGCGGGTGATGTCGGGCTCGACGGAGAAGTTGACGAAGTCTGCCTCGGCGCCGTCCTTCACCTTGCGCGACTGGTCGCCCGAGGCGCCGTAGGAAGGATTGAAGTTGACGTTCTTGCCCTCGTCGGTCGCCTGGAAAGCTGCGGTGAGCTTGTCGAAGCCAGGCTTCGGCACGGCGTAGGCGAACAGGTTGATCGTGCCGGCGCTACCGTCGCTGGCGGCGCTGTCACCACCCACGGTGTCGCTCGAGCCACCACTGCACGCTGTGAGTACCACGGCCCCCATGGTCGCGATAGCAGTGAGAAGTGTGCGGGAACGGCGTTTCATTGCAGATACCTTCCTGAAAGGACTGACAAACGAGGGTTGGTCAAACGACAAGTCCGAGACCTCTGGGGCTGATTCCATCGGGATGTTCAGACATGGAGAGCCGACGGGCGATGAGCCCTGAATCGGGGGCGCGAGTTACGCGCAGAGAAGTTCGAGTGGGGTGCGCAGCACCACCGGAGAGGTCGAACTCAGGAAATCAACAACAGGCGACGTCAGCGACGTCGAGCATGCCGACAGCAATCAACGCCAACTGGTGGCGGATTACGGGAGCTGTTGCTTCGGACACGCGGTGGACTTTAGCAGAGCACCGGCGCCCGCTCTAATCGGGAGAACTAACGGGTGAGAAGCCACGCGACGATCACGAGGAGAATCAGGGCTATCAGGGCGAGAGTGACCCGTGAGCGGGGCATCAGCTTTCCTCTACTTCTCGAGAATTCCTACGCAACCAGCCGAAGAGCGGCAGAGCGAGAACGGCGGCCAACGCGCGATCCAGACCGATGGCCACCAGGCGGCACAGCGGAACGACGACGATCAGGACCAACGCGACCTGCGGGATGAACGGGAGCCCCGCCATCCACAGCTCGAAGCTGTCCCACCAATCCGCAATCCGATCCACGCCAACACCCTATCCTTCGGACGACGCGGTCCCGACAGCGTGTGGATTGGACGTGTGCCGATTCTGGCCGGATGATGGCCGAATGAGTGCTGACGACGAAGTGGTGCAGACGATTCCTCCCGCCTCCACGGGTCACCATCGAAGCAACTTTCCCCCGATCGACGACTATGCGTTTCTTTCCGATTGCGAAACCTCGTGCCTGATTGCCCGTAACGGATCTGTCGAGTGGATGTGCGTTCCCCGCCCGGACTCCCCCAGCGTGTTCGGTGCCATCCTCGACCGCAGCGCAGGCCATTTCCGTATCGGCCCCTACGGCCAGAACGTGCCGGCCGCTCGGCGCTATCTGCCGGGTGGACTCATTCTCGAGACCACCTGGCAGACCGAGACCGGCTGGCTCGTCGTCCGCGACGCCCTGGTTCTCGGTCCCTGGCACAACGTCGACAAGCGATCGAACACGCACAAGCGCACACCGACCGACTGGGATGCCGAACACACCCTTCTCCGTACGGTCAAATGCGTCAGCGGCACCGTCGAACTCGAGATGAGCTGTGAGCCCGCGTTCGACTATCACCGTGGCACGGCGAATTGGGAGTACACCGGAAAGGTCTACGAGGAAGCAACGGCAACGTGTCGCTCCGCCAAGCCCGGAGACCATCCCACTCTGCGCTTGACCACCGACCTACGACTGGGTCTGGAAGGTCGTGAAGCACGAGCGCGGACGCGACTGGTCGAAGGCGACAACGTGTACGTCGCGCTCTCGTGGTCGGATCTTCCCGCGCCGCAGACGTTCGACGAGGCCGCCGACAAGATGTGGCAGACGTCCAAGTCGTGGCGTGAGTGGGTGACGATCGGCAAGTTCCCCGATCACCCGTGGCGCGGATACCTGCAGCGCAGTGCGCTCACACTCAAGGGGCTCACCTACGCACCGACCGGAGCCCTGCTTGCGGCTTCGACGACCTCGCTACCGGAAACACCAGGCGGAGAACGTAACTGGGACTACCGCTACGCGTGGGTTCGCGATTCCACCTTCGCACTGTGGGGCCTCTACACGCTGGGGTTGGACCGTGAGGCCAACGACTTCTTCAACTTCATCTACGACGTGTCGAGTTCGGACAACGGTCAGCCGCATCCCTTGCAGGTGATGTACGGCATCGGCGGCGAGCGCACGCTCGAGGAATCCGAACTCAACCATCTGTCCGGCTACGACGGCGCCCGTCCGGTGCGTATCGGCAACGGGGCGTTCGATCAACAGCAGCACGACATCTGGGGCACCATGCTCGACTCGGTGTACCTCCACATCCGTACCCGCGAGCGCGTCCCCGAGGCGTTGTGGCCGCTGCTCAAGAAGCAGGTCGAGGAAGCGATCAAGCATTGGCGCCAGCCCGACCGCGGGATCTGGGAGGTGCGCGGTGAACCGCAGCACTTCACGTCGTCGAAGATCATGTGCTGGGTCGCTCTCGATCGCGGCGCCAAGCTGGCAGAGATGCAGGGCGAGAAGAGCTTTGCACAGCAATGGACGGCCATCGCGGACGAGATCAAGGCCGACATCCTCGCGCACGGTGTCGACTCGCGCGGAGTTCTGACACAGCGGTACGGCCACGATTCACTCGACGCGTCCCTCTTGTTGGCACCGCTGCTGCGCTTCCTGCCGGCCGACGATCCGCGCATCCGGGCGACGGTGCTGGCGATCGCCGACGAGCTCACCGAAGAGGGGTTGGTCCTGCGCTATCGCGTCGACACCACCGACGACGGATTGAGCGGAGAAGAGGGCACGTTCACCATCTGCTCCTTCTGGCTCGTCTCCGCCCTCGTCGAGATCGGCGAACTGGATCGGGCAAAGCATCTCTGCGAGCGTCTGCTCGGGTTCGCGAGCCCGCTCAAGCTGTACGCGGAGGAGATCGACGCGCACACCGGTCGCCATCTGGGTAACTTCCCGCAGGCGTTCACACACCTGGCGCTGATCAACGCCGTGGTCCACGTGATCCGCGCCGAGGAAGCTGCCGAAGCCGGAGCTTTCCAGCCCGCGCACAACGCGACCTAGACCCCTGCTGTGCGCCTTTATTAACCGCCCGCGGTTAATAAAGGCGCACAGCAGGTCTAGCCGGCCACCGCTTCGAGCTGCGGCGTGATCGATTCGAGCGAGTACTTCAGCGACAGCGACGACGGAGTGTTCAGGCCGGCAACAGTCGGATAGTCGACGATGGCCAATCCGCCACCCTTGACTGCAGGCAGGTCGGCAAACCCCGGCAGCTTCATCATGTCGTCGAGCGACCCGCCGTTGGGCAGCAGCACCACGACGTCGGCGCTGAGAGCGTCGACCCGTTCCGGGCTGAGTATCAGCCGGCCACCGGTCACACCGGCCTCGTCGACCAGCTTGGGCGGCAACGACATTCCCAGACGCGTGAACAGTCCCGAAGCACCGTCCTTGGGATCAGCGACGATCACCAACTGCGACGTCGGGAAGACGTACTGCGACAAAAGAGCGGTCTTACCCTTCAGCCCCGGCAACCGCTGTGCGAGCGCATCGATCTGCCCGTTTGTCGCCTCGACGATCTCGTCGGCTCGCGACTCCTTGTCGAGAACCCGGCCGAGAATCTCCACCTGGTCCTGCCACGGATCGACCTGGACGTCGGACAGACCGGCAATTGTCGGAGCGATCTTGCTCAACTGGTCGAAATCGTCCTGATCGGCGACGGAGAACCCGCCGAGAATCAGATCGGGATCCAAGGCTGCAATTTCTTCAGCTTTGAGCGGGACACCGAACTGCTGGATCGCCGAGCGATCGAGTTCCTTCGCCGACGCGTCCACGCCACTCTCCCACGGGAACAGACCACGCTCGTCGC
Organism: Rhodococcus sp. MEB032; assembly: GCF_030208925.1. Classification (NCBI taxonomy): domain Bacteria; kingdom Bacillati; phylum Actinomycetota; class Actinomycetes; order Mycobacteriales; family Nocardiaceae; genus Rhodococcus; species Rhodococcus sp. MEB032. Next base: position 168,825 of record NZ_JARVSY010000025.1, on the reverse strand, counting down.
CCATCGGGCCGGCAGCCAGGTACCCCACCGGCTGGATTCCGAGTTCGAGCAGAGCGTCGAGCCACTGGGTGTCGGCCGCGACGATGCGCGTCGGCGTCCCGGTGATCGTGGTGGCGCCGAACTTGTGGTCGATCGTGGTCACCCGACCGTCCGCGATCTCGTCGGCGTCCGAGGACGAACATCCGCTGATACCTACGACCAGCGCTCCCAAGAGAGCCACCGCCGAAAACTTCATCGCACGCACGAAAATACTCCTCCACTAGTTAGCAGAGGCTTACCTTCTCATATGGGACCCGGCTGTGTCCGACCTTGCTTTCAGGCGAAACGAGAGAGCAGACGCTCCGCATCGGCGCCGATGCGTCGAACCACGTCGCCGGCCGGATGGATTCCGTGTACGAGTCCGACAGCTTCTCCGGCGTAGACGACTCCGCTGTGGGGATCCGACGGGTCGTACGCCTTTGCCAGCATTTCCTCATCGGCGTCGACTCCGTGCCAGGCGGCAGTGAACTCGTTGGCCACCGCGCGGCCACCCCACCGCTGCGGCCACGGTTGACTGCGCGCTCGGTCGAACACCGAGGTGTAAATCGTGTCGGCACTTCCGGCTTCGACGACGCGGTCGCGGGCATAGTCCGGCCCGACCGTCTCCGGGCTGGCGAGCAGCGCCGTTCCGATCATCACGCCTTCCCCGCCGGCCGCCAGGACTGCGGCCAAACCGCGGCCGGTCCCGATTCCGCCGGCCGCCAGTACTGGAAGTGATGTCGTTTCGAGGATCTCCTGCAGCAGCGGCAAGGTTCCGATTCGGCCCGTGTGACCGCCTGCCTCACCGCCTTGCGCGATCACGCCGTCGACACCCGCGGCCTCGACAATGCGAAGATCTTCGAGCGTATTGATCTGTGACACAACGGGAATGCCCGCATCGTGGATTCGTCCGACATACGAGGCGGGATCACCGAACGACAAGGTGATCATGGTCGGCTCGACGGCAATCGCGGCGTCGAGCATCAACTCGTTCTCGGGCAGCGACCACGTCATCAGGCCGACTCCGAATTTTCCGCCGATCGAGCGGGCCACTTCGGCTTCGGCCTCGATCCACTCCGGTGTGTTGTACCGGGCCGCGCCGAGCAGACCCAACCCGCCGGCCGCCGATACAGCTCCGGCGAGCGCGCCGCCCGCGCGGCCACCCATGGGCGCCCCGAGAACCGGGATTTCGATTCCGAACTCTCGGGACAACCAGGTGGTGACCATGCGCTCCTACTTCTTGGGCTTCTCGCCGACCGATTCCGACGTCAGGGCCGCCACGAATGCTTCCTGCGGCACCTCGACGCGACCGATGGTCTTCATGCGCTTCTTGCCTTCCTTCTGCTTCTCGAGCAGCTTGCGCTTACGGCTGATGTCGCCGCCGTAGCACTTGGCGAGAACGTCCTTGCGGATTGCGCGAATGTTCTCGCGCGAGATGATCTTCGCGCCGATCGCGGCCTGGATCGGAACCTCGAACTGCTGGCGAGGAATCAGCTCACGAAGCTTCGACGTCATGCGTCCGCCGTAAGCGCCGGCGTTGGAACGGTGCACGATCGAGGAGAACGCGTCGACGGCCTCGCCCTGCAGCAAGATGTCGACCTTCACCAGATCGGCCTGCTGCTCACCGGCCTCCTCGTAATCGAGGCTGGCATAACCCTTGGTGCGGGACTTGAGGGCGTCGAAGAAGTCGAACATGATCTCGCCCATGGGCAGTTCGTAGCGCAGTTCGACGCGAGTCTCGGAGAGGTAGTCCATGCCGCCGAGCTCACCGCGACGGGACTGGCACAGCTCCATGATGGCGCCGACGTACTCACTCGGGGCGATGACGGTGCATTTGGCGACGGGCTCGTAGACCTCGCGAACCTTGCCTTCCGGCCAGTACGACGGGTTGGTGACGATGACCTCGGCCCCGTCCTCCATCACGACGCGGTAGACGACGTTGGGCGCGGTGGAAATCAGTTCGAGGCCGAACTCACGCTCGAGGCGGTCGCGGGTGATCTCCATGTGGAGCAGGCCGAGGAAGCCGCAGCGGAAGCCGAATCCGAGGGCAACCGACGTCTCGGGTTCATACGCCAGCGCCGCGTCGTTGAGACGGAGCTTGTCGAGGGCATCGCGCAGCACGGGGTAGTCCGAGCCGTCCATCGGGTAGAGGCCCGAGTAGACCATCGGCTTGGGATCGCGGTAGCCGACCAGCGGTTCGGTCGCGCCGTTGCGGGTGGTGGTGACAGTGTCACCGACGCGCGACTGGCGGACGTCCTTCACACCCGTGATGAGGTAGCCCACCTCGCCGACGCCCAGACCGATACTGGCCTTCGGCTCGGGCGAGATGATGCCGACCTCGAGCAGTTCGTGTGTGGTGCCCGTGGACATCATCGTGATCTTCTCGCGGGGACGGATCCGACCGTCGACCACACGCACGTAGGTGACCACGCCGCGGTAGGCGTCGTAGACAGAGTCGAAGATCATCGCGCGGGCGGGACCGTCAGCATCGCCGACAGGCGCAGGTACCTGCTTGATCACCTCGTCGAGCAGTTCCTTGACGCCCATACCGGTCTTACCCGAGACGCGCAGGACATCACCGGGCTCGCAGCCCGTGATGTGCGCGATCTCTTCGGCATAGCGGTCGGGATCCGCGGCCGGGAGGTCGATCTTGTTGAGGACGGGAATGATCTTGAGATCCTTCTCCATCGCCAGGTAGAGGTTCGCCAGCGTCTGAGCTTCGATGCCCTGAGCTGCGTCGACCAGCAGAATTGCACCCTCACATGCTTCGAGCGCGCGGGAGACCTCGTACGTGAAGTCGACGTGGCCGGGTGTGTCGATGAGGTGGAGGACGAACTCTTCGCCGTCGACGGTCCAGGGCAGACGAACGTTCTGGGCCTTGATGGTGATGCCGCGTTCACGCTCGATGTCCATGCGGTCCAGGTACTGCGCACGCATCGCCCGCTCTTCGACCACACCGGTGAGCTGAAGCATGCGATCTGCCAGCGTCGACTTACCGTGGTCGATGTGCGCGATGATGCAGAAGTTCCGGATCTGCGCAGGATCCGTGAACGTCTTGTCGGCGAAGCTGCTGATGGGAGACCCCTTAGTCGGACCGGCACCGGCCCGGATCCGGGCCACTGTCAACCCTCAGGATATCCAAGTCTCGGCGCCGCCGTACCAGGGGTTCCCACGGGTGGGTGATTATGCTCGAACGCTATGGCAAGCATGTGGAAGCAGATCGGCAGAACCCTCGGCGCCCTCGCGGTGGAGAAGGGCCCTGCGTTGCTGCGCCAGCTGCAGTCGTCCACGTCCCAGTCGTCTGCCTCGAAGCCGGGTCCGACCGGCCGCCCGATCGCCGCGCGAACGTCTCCGACCGCACATCGCGCCCGCAAGGTCGAGTACTCCCCCGACCTCGACGGCAAGGCCGATCCGGGCGAGATCGTCTGGACCTGGGTTGCCTACGAGGAGGATCCGACCCAGGGCAAAGACCGCCCGGTGCTGGTTGTCGGCCGCGACGGCGACACGCTGCTCGGCCTGATGTTGTCTTCGCAGAGTAAACGCGAGGGTGAGCGCGATTGGCTCGCAATCGGTTCGGGTCCATGGGACGGCGAGGGAAGGCCCAGCTGGGTCCGGCTCGACCGGGTGCTCGACGTTCCCGAGAGCGGGATCCGGCGCGAGGGCGCCGTCATGGATCACAAGAAGTTCGACGCGGTCGCGGCAAAACTTCGGGCCGACTTCAGCTGGAGCTGAAGCCGACCCGGACGATGGAAACAGTGTCGATCAGCTGTCCATACGGTTGAACCGTCCGAAGAGTGCTCGATAGATGAGTGCACCGAGCGCACCGCCGATGAGCGGGAACACGATGAACAACCACACCTGGCCGAGTGCACCGTCCTGGAACGGCGCGACAGCGAGGCTTCGAGCGGGGTTGACGGAGGTGTTGTCGATCGGGATCGAGATCAGGTGAATGACGGCCAGGGTGAAGCCGATGGACACCCCGGCGAGAGGCACGTCGGAGATCTGGTCGGTCGACGCGAGAACGACGAATACCAGCAGTGCTGTCAGCAGGATCTCGATGATCATGGCGGCACCGATGCCGTAGCCGTCGGAAACCACGTTTCCGAGAAGATTCTTCTCGGCAGACGGACTGTGTGCGCCCCAACCGTTTGCGCCCAAACCGTCAGCAGCACGGTTGTACGCCGGGAGACTGTTGGCCACCGTGTAGATCACGACGCCTGCGACCAAGCCGCCGATCACTTGCGCGACAACGTAAATCGCCGCATTGACGGCTGAGATTCGCCCGATCACGAATTGGCCGAGAGTCACGGCTGGGTTGACGTGGCAACCGGAAATCGGGCCGATCGCATATACGAGGAACAGCAGGGTCAGGCCGAATGCGAAGGCAACTCCGAGGTTGCCGACTTTCGCACCTGCAAAGACGGCAGTTCCGACTGCGGAGAACACGAGCACGAATGTTCCCACCGCTTCGGCCGCATACTTCTTCACATCCGAGATCGGTTCGATCTCAGTCAATTCCTGTGCAGTTGGAGACATATTCCCACCTTCTTCTCATCGAACGGTAGTAATGCTCACGCGCCTAGATTTGCCGGACTTTACGCAAGCCTGGTGATCTCCACAACAACTTCGAGATCTGTGGAGCGTCCACCGGAAAAGATTCCCTTCAATGGCGGCACATCCGAATAGTCCCTTCCTATTCCGACCGAGACATGCTGTTCATTCACAGCTATCGCATTGGTCGGGTCGTATCCCCACCACGCGCCGGTCCACGCTTCGATCCACGCGTGCGATTCGCCGACCACCGTGTCCCCGACTGCCGCATCACGTTTGGGGTGGAGATAGCCGGAAACGTATCGACACGGTATTCCCATCGTTCGAAGCAATACCAAGGTCAGATGCGCATAGTCCTGGCAGACGCCTTTCCGTGCCGACCACGCCTCGACCGCCGACGTATGCACTCCGGTCGTACCCGGAACATATGACATTTCGCCGTAAACCCATTGCGACGCAGCCACTACTGCATCTTCAGGTGATTTATCTTTGCGCAATTCCTTGGCAATTGTCGCCAGCTTACGATCACGCGGAACATATCTCGTGAAACTCAGTTGTTCGTTGAATCGATCTTTAATCGCGTTTCCCGACAATTCATCCCAGTCGACGGTTTCCTCGGGCTGAACGAACGGTTCGGTCTCCACCACCGACAGTCCGGTCACTTCGAGTTCCGTATGCGGGGCGTGCAAGTCGAAGGCGGTCACCGCGGTGCCCCAGTAATCGGTGTATCGGTAGGAACGCGTTGCCGGCTGGGTTTCGACGCGCGTGAGTATCACCGTCTGCCTGGTGTCGCCGCGAGGTGTCAATCGCGCTTCGTTGTACGACGACGTCACCGGGGCGTCGTACGCATATCCCGTGGTGTGCACGACCCTCATCCGCCAGCTCACAGCTCTCCCTCCACCGTCGACTCCGCATACGCGGCGCCGGCATCCGTCCACGCGACCCACGGCGCAGCGTGGAAGTACTGCAATGCAATTGCCTCACCCAGTTCGCGGCAGGTCTCCTGCCAACCGAGCAACCGTCCCTGCAGATCCTCGAGCAACACGCCCTGCGGCAGGAACTCGAGTTCGCTGCGTGCGCGGCCCAGAAGCCGCGGCGCCTCCGCCCGGATTCCGACGCGACTGCCCGGCTGCGGGTCGAGCTCCTGCAGGCACTTCTCGGCCTGCCTGATCGAGTGGAACACCGAGCGCGGAAAGAGCCTGTCCAACAAGATGAACTCGACGACGCGATTGGCGTCGAGTGCTCCGCGATACGTACGCAGATACGTGTCATGTGCGCCCGCCGAGCGAAGAACGCTGACCCATGCCGGCGACGACGGGCGGTCACCGGCGCGCGCCAGAAGCATCCGCACGATCATGTCGACACGTTCGATCGACCTGCCCAGCAGAAGGAACCGATAGCCGTCGTCGCGACTGAGCGTGGAATCCGCCAGGCCCGCGAACATCGCTGCGCGTTCCTCCACATAGCGGAAGAACTCGTGTGGCCCCAGCCTGCGTGAGGCACGTTCACGCTCGGCCAGTCCGTTGTACGTGGTGTTCAGGCACTCCCACATCTCACTCGACGTGACCTCACGCGCCCCGCGAGCATTCTCACGAGCACTTGCCAGCGAGTCCACGATCGAACCAACCTGGTTGCGGCTGAACGCAACCAGATCGGTGAGCGAGCGCACGTCGAGCTTGCCCTCCGGCGCCTCGATGCCGAGGACACGCAGGAGCAGACGCGACGTGCGGTCCGGGTCGACGGTGGCGTCGTCGAGCAATTGATGGACGGCGACGTCGAGGATCCGAGCAGTGTCGTCGGCGCGCTCGACGTAGCGGCCGATCCAGTAGAGGGACTCTGCGTTGCGAGCAAGCATCGGTCACCACGCTCCGTTCACTGATAGTTCTTGGTAGCTGGGCACTTCCGAGGTGTTCACTGTTGCTGCTGCTGTTGTTGCTGCGAGGTGCTCAGTTCGGGACCCTGCACCGGCTCCGCGGATTCCGGGGGCTCGGACACCAGTTCCTCGCCTGACAACTCTGGGTCTTCGTCAGAGGTGCGACTCGCAAGCACCCACGTGTCCTTGCTTCCGCCGCCCTGGCTGGAGTTGACCACCAGCGAACCTTCCGGAAGTGCCACCCGGGTCAGGCCGCCGGGCAACACCCACACGTCCTCACCGTCGTTGACGGCAAAGGGCCGCAAGTCCACGTGGCGCGGCGAGAGAACATCGTCGATCTTGGTCGGCACCGTGGACAACTGCACGAGTGGCTGCGCAATCCACCCGCGCGGGTCTGCCTTGATCTTGCGGGTGATCGCGGCCAGTTCCTTGGGGCTCGCGTCGGGTCCGAAGACGATTCCGTAGCCGCCGGACCCTTCCACCGGCTTGATGACCAGTTCGGCGACGCGGTCGAGGACTTGCTCGCACTCCTCGTCCAACCAACAGCGGAACGTGTCGACGTTCTGCAAGAGCGGCTTCTCACCGAGGTAGTAGTCGATGATCTGCGGAACGTAGGTATAGACGAGTTTGTCGTCACCGACTCCGTTGCCGACGGCGCTCGAGATCACCACGTTGCCCGCCCGCGCCGCATTCAGTAGGCCTGCGACGCCGAGAATCGAATCCGGACGGAAGTGCATCGGGTCGAGATACTCGTCGTCGATGCGGCGATAGATGACGTCGACCTGGCGCTCGCCTTCCGTAGTGCGCATGTACACCATGTTGTCGCGGCAGAACAGGTCGCGACCTTCGACGAGTTCCACACCCATCTGACGAGCGAGCAACGAATGCTCGAAATAGGCGGAATTGGCGATACCCGGTGTGAGAACAACCACTGTCGGGTCCGCTTCGTTGAGTGCAGCACCCGCACGCAGCGCCCTCAGCAGGTGTGTTGCGTAATCACCGACCGCCCGCACCTTGTGGGACATGAACAGATCCGGGAACACCCGAGTCATGGTGCGACGGTTTTCCATCACATAGGAGACACCGGACGGAGATCGCAGATTGTCCTCGAGAACTCGGAACTCTCCAGCCTCGTCTCGGACCAGGTCGATACCCGCGACGTGAATTCGCACACCGTTGGGCGGCACGATGCCTGCCGCTTCACGGTGGAAGTGCTCGCACGAGGTGACCAGGCGGCGCGGCAACACGTGATCGCGCAGGATTCGCTGCTCGCCGTAGATGTCCGCGAGAAACAACTCGAGCGCCTTCACCCGCTGTTTGATGCCCTTTTCCAGCCGCGACCACTCCTGGGCGGCGATGACGCGTGGCACCAGATCCAACGGGAAGGGTCGTTCCTGCCCGGACAGCGAAAACGTCACACCTTGGTCGATGAATGCGCGTCCGAGTGCGTCGGCACGCGCGGCGAGGTCGGCGCTGCTCGTCGGCGCCAGGGCTTTGTACACACCCTTGTACGGACCACGCACCGAGCCGTCGGGCTCGAACATCTCGTCGAAAGCCAACTCGTAGCGACCGATGTCTGAATATCCGTCGAACACTGCGGCAGGACGCGCTCGGGTGGTGGTCGAACCTGTTTTACTCGAACTTTTCGAAGGCGACGGCGTCATAGGGCAACATGCTGCTACAAGTGGGGCTATTCGGCAGCGCGGCGAGCAATCGGGCGCTCGGTGTACCCTTCTCGACAGACGCAACGTGCGACGGTTTGGGTTCTTGGGCCCTCGGCTGGTAATCTTGCCAGTCGGTGCATCAGTGCGCCCACAGCTTTCTCGACCGTAACCAGCTAAAGACGACAAGGATTTTACGCGTGGCCAACATCAAGTCCCAGGTGAAGCGAATCCGTACCAACGAGGCGGCCCGACTCCGTAACCAGTCGGTGAAGTCCTCGCTGCGTACCGCGATCCGTTCATTCCGCGAGGCTGCGGCAGCCGGTGACAAGGACAAGGCCAACGAGCTCCTCGTCTCCACCAGCCGCAAGCTCGACAAGGCAGCCAGCAAGGGCGTCATTCACGCCAACCAGGCTGCCAACAAGAAGTCTGCACTCTCGCAGGCTGCCAACAAGCTCTGACGTTTCCACTGTGACGGTTCGCCGTCACACTGGTTCGTCTCGATAGCCGCCAGGTCGAAAGACCAGGCGGCTATTTTGCGTATTCAATCGGGTCAGTGCGAAGACCCGCCATCCATGTCTTGCAGCGAATATGTGGAGCGGGCTGCAACCATCTGATGATGGCGATCAACGGGCACGGGAAGCGCCCTCGCAGCTGGTTGTTCACGACTGTCTTCTGGGCGGTCGTCGCTTTCGGCGTAGTGGCCGCCCTGGGAATCCCTCGTCGGTGGGAATCATTGACGGTTGCAGTCGTCGGAGGTGCCGCAAGCTACGGATGGTGTAAGCGCAGGCAACGTAGCGAATTCCGGATCTTCCTCGGCGTGATGTGTTCACTCGTTGCGATTCTGGCGTTTCTCGCCGTTGGACGAGCGCTACTCACCACCGTGAAGGTGCCGGTGGACAGCATCGGCCAAGAAACCATTGTCTGCGGCAGTGTGGTGAATCCGGTGTCGCACGACTCACTACGGGTGACCGACATCAGAACAGGTGAACCAACGACACGGCCTCAGGCCATTCCGCTACTCAGTTGGAGCAAGCCTGCGTGAAACGCCTCGACTACCGGGCGGGTGAGGCCACGGCCGCCACTGTCGTCGGACTACTTCTGGCCGGACGCGCAGTAGGCCACGTTGTACTCAGTTCTTCCGCAACGCGCACACTTTCCGCACTGCCATCTCCAGGGCGAAGGACGAGTCGACTGCGGCACCCTTCACGTCGGCATTGAGGGCGGCGACGATCTGCATCGCAGCGCCGATCGACGTGGGATCCCAGCCGCCGACCTCCTTGATCGCCTTCTTGACCTTCCACGGCGGCATTCCGAGATCCGACGCCAACCGGAACGGGTCACCGCCCCGTGCAAACGGGCCGACCTTCGCGATGGTGTGGACTGCGTCGGCGAGGGCATCCGCGAGCAGAACATGGGCTGTTCCGATCTGATCTGCCCATCGGAGCGCCTCGAGCGCACCCCGGGTATCGCCGACGATGACTTTGTCGGCCACGTCGAATCCGGAAACCTCGGCCTTGCCCGAGTAATACTTGTGGACTGCATCCACGTCGATCTTGCCGCCCGTATCTGCCGCCAATTGCGAGCAGGCCGACGCGAGTTCGCGGAGGTTGGAGCCGACGCTTTCGATCATCGCGGCGATCGCATCTGGCGCAACCCTGACGTCTGCGGTCCGAAACTCACCCCGGACGAAGTCGACAAGCTGACTCTTGTTCAGTTTTCCGCAGTTGTGAACCGTCGCCCCGAGCTTCTCGAGGGCCGGCGCCAACGCTTTCGCGCGACCGCCGCCCGAGTGCACGACGATCAGAACCACACCTTCTGCCGGCTCGCGTGCAGCCTCCAGGACAAGCGCTACGGCATCTTTGCCTGCTTCTGCAGCCGATTCCAAGACGATCACACGGTCTTCGGCAAAAAGAGAAGGGCTGAGCAACTCGGCCAACTCGGGAGCATTGGTGTCGCCCGCGCGCATCTTGGTCACCGGGAGATCCGAAATACCCTGGCCGCGGTCACCGCGGACAGCTCTGATGAGCTGCGATACCGTGCGGTCGATCAGGAACTCGTCGTCCCCGAGAACAAGATGCAGCGGATCGACTCCAGACGGATTACTCACCCGAAGATGGTCCCACGAGGAACCGACACGATCGACACAGACCCGCCGCCCCCGCCGTACACAGCGACGGTGCCGTCGACGTCGGTCCGAACCACCGCCCCGCCCAATGAATCCAGTTCATCGAGAACCTCCGCATTCGGGTGCCCGAAACTGTTGCCGACGCCGACGCTGATCATCGTCAACCTCGGACGCACCGCTTCCAGAAATGCCGACGACGTGGTCCGAGAACCGTGATGGGGCAGCTTCAACACATCGGCCTTCACGTCCGCTCCCGATCGGAGGATCGCCTCCTCCCCCGCAACTTCGGCGTCGCCCGTCAACAGAATTCGACCCGCGCCCGTGTGCGCCATCACCACCAGCGACTGATCGTTCGCGGCGTCCGCGCCGTCCCCCGCATCGCGGGGAGCCGGAACCAACGGACCGAGAACCTCCACGTTCACCGATCCCAACGTCAACTCCATACCTGCGCGCAACGAGACAACCGGAACGGCCTGCGAGTCGGCGGTATCCTTCACCGCCCGAAAACCTGACTCCGGCAACAACATCGACCCGACTCCGATCGCAGCGACCGAACGCCCACTCAGGACTGCTTCCAATCCACCGATGTGATCGGCATGAAAATGACTGATCATCAGCAACGCGATGTCGTTGACGTCCAACATGTTCAGGCAACGATCCATCGACGTGGGATCAGGACCGACATCGATCACGATCACCCTGCCGTCTCCAGTCGAGAGCACAAGACCGTCCCCCTGACCGACGTCGCACATCACCAGCGCCCACCCCGGAGCAAAACGGCCACCCCCGAACACGTGTTGAAAGATCAGGGCCAGAACAACTCCCAGAACAAGAACGCCGAGCACCCATCTCGAAATCCGATTCCACAGCGTCAGGGCCGCGGCCAGTAGGACTCCCACGACGACGAGGGCACCGATGAGTCCTGACGGCACTACCACCGACGCTCCGGGAAGCGCCGCCGCCCGCTCGGACACGCACAGCAGCCACCCCATCGGCGGCCGCACCAATGGCGCGACGAACACCGCGATCGGTGGACAGATCAGCGCACACAAGGCAATCACCGCACCGAACACCGTGATGATTCCGATCACGGGCGCCACCGCCATGTTCGCGGCAATCGTGACTACGCTGAAGGTTCCCGCCATGGCGCCCACCAACGGTGCAGTCACGACAAACGCAGCACCCGAGACAGCTGTCATCTCCGAAAACCAACGGGGCCAGCCTCTTCGGCGAAGCACGTCCACCCACACCGGCGCAATGATCACCAGCGCGCCCGTGGCAGTAGTCGACAGCGCAAACCCCCAGTCGACGGCCAGCTCGGGCATCACGACTACCAGAACGATGACGGCGGCGGCAAGCGCAGGCAGCGCCTGTTTGCGCCGACCAGTGACCAGACTGAGCAGGCCTACCAAGCCCATCACCGACGCGCGTAGAACACTCGGCGACGGCCTCGCGACGACAACAAAGGCAACGAGGGCTACCACCGCCAAAGCGGCGCCGACCCGTGGACTGAGCGCCGCGGCTCTGACCAACAGCAGAACGGCCCCGAGCAGAATGCTGATGTTGGCGCCGGACACCGCGGTGAGATGGGAAAGTCCGGCAACGGTGAAGTTGTCCTTCACCACCGGCGACAGCGCCGACGTGTCTCCGACGACGAGGCCAGGCAGCAGACCCGCCTGATCCGGCGGGAGTGCAGCCGAGCACGCAGCCGCGAAACGAATGCGCACCACACTTGCCCATCGCTGATACCAGGGCACTTCTCCCACCGCGACGGGAGGCCCTTCGGACGTGATCACGGCGAGCGTGGAATCGCTACGCCATGGCTGACTCGCCCGGCCACGAACCGTGAGGCTCTGCCCTGGAACAACTTCGAGCCACGACGAACTGGGCGCCCGGATGGTGACCAAGCCGCCTCCGGAGTACCTGCGGTTCTGGGCAGTCACCGAATTGACGGTTGCCCTGAAGACGACCTGACCTTGACCCACCGCGCCGGAGACCGCGTGCGGATCCTCCGAGGGTTCCACTTCGACACTCACCCAAGCTCCCTCGAGAGAAGCTCGGGTCAGTGGGTGCCTCTCCGCCTCGGACGCCCGCCACCCGCCGACGGCACTACACCCGGCACCGAACAGCAATGCAACCAACATGATTCGTACCCACCCCGCTGATGTCCGGCGCACAACCACGTAAGTGAGGAGTGCCGCTGGAACCGCACACGCCACCGCCAGTACCCACGCGGCGACCGGGCCGAACAGGATCCCCACCGCACTGCTCCCCCACACCGCGACGGCAGACGGAAGCAGTCGAGCGTCGAGGACCGGCGAGGCTTCCGGTTCGTTCACACCGACACCAGCACTCGCAATTTGGCCAACCTTGCCGGGCCGATCCCGTCGACTTCCCCCAATTGTTCTATGTCCGTGAATTTTCCGTTGGATGTGCGCCAGGAGATGATCGCCGCAGCCGTTACCGGCCCTACCCCGGGAAGCTCGTCCAGTTCGGCCTCGGTGGCGGTATTGAGGTTCACCAGCCCAGCCCCGCCGGATTCCCCCGTAGCTGCGGGGCTGGTCCCTCCTGCAGTGGTACTCGAAGAAACACCACCGGACTGATCGGCCGCACCAACCACGATCTGATCGCCGTCGACAAGTTTCTGAGCCAGATTCAGGCCCACCGTCTCCGCTCCGTCGAGCACGCCACCTGCCGCAGCAAGCGCGTCGGCGATGCGCGAGCCCGAATGAAGATTGACAAGCCCAGGCGTGCGCACGAGCCCGACGACACTGACCACCACAGCCTCGGGCGGCTGCTCTGCCACGACGCCGGTCGGTACAGGACTGGCTGATTCACCATCGCCGGCAGTCACATTCTTCTCCGTGACATTCTGGGGCGAGGGCAACGTTGGGACCGCCTGCATGCTCGGAGAATCCCACCACACGGCGAACAAGCCGATTCCCGTGGCCAGAACTGCAACGATCGCCAACACCCAGGTCGCCGACCGACTCGGGCGCCAACGTGTACCGCGCCAATGTTCGGGCAATCGGTCGAACCGTGACGAGTCGGGCTGAGCGTCGTAGTCGTCCTCGTCGAAGTCCCGAAGCCACTCGGGGGACCTCTCGAAAGACCCTGAATCCTCGAATTCGTCGACGGCCGGTCGCTGCCGGTAGTTTCCGTCCATCGCCGCGAGGCGATCACGCGCCCGCTCGCGCTCCTCGCTGATCCTCATGACTGGACGCTAACGAGAGACCTCGCCACCGAAGACGATGAATTTCGACCTGTGGAGAACTCGGGGATTGTGGAGAAACGATCAGGTGTTCGCGTCGATCTCCGGCAACGGGCACACCACAACACCGATCGCGCCGACACCGACGTGCGCTCCGATAACCGCGCTGAAGTCGGTAACCACGGATTCCGCTACATCGGGAATGCGCTCGGCCAACTGTTCCGCTATCCCGTCGGCACGCTCTCGTGCTCGCATGTGATGCACGGCTATCGCCACGCGGCCGAGACCGGCGCGCTCGACTGCCGAATCAACCAAGCGTGCAAGCGCTTTGGTGGTGGTGCGCGTTTTTTCGCCGAGCACGAGTTTGCCGTCCACCAGATGCAGGATCGGCTTCATCGCCAATGCAGTACCCAGCAACGCAGCGGCGGTTCCGATTCGTCCGCCCCGACGCAATTGATCAAGTTTGTCGACGACGATGTAGCAGCGCCCACGGCTGGCGACGTCGACCGCCCGGCCGTACGCCTCTTCGAGTGAAGCGCCCTTCTCGGCCAAGCGTGCAGCTTCGAGAGCCGGATAGCCCAAACCCATACCGGCGGACTGTGAATCGACGATCCGGACGGCGCCACCGAATTCCTGGGCTGCGACTCGTCCGGCTTCCCACGTTCCCGACAGTTGACGTGAAATGTGAACGGCGAGAACGCCGTCACCGTCGCTCATGTCCAGGGCGCGTGCATACGCTTCGGACAACTCGGCGGGCGACGCTCCGGCCGTTGTCACTCCCGACAGGTCGCTCGGCATTGCGTCGACGCCCTCTCGCAAGTCGCAACCGTCATGGAGCACGTGGAGCGGAACAACCTGAATGCCACATGCGTCGGCCGACTCCTGCGGGATGCAGGCGGAGGAATCCGTGACGACGACGACCGGCATTCTGCTACCCGACTTCGCTCGGCGGTGATACCAGTTCCGGCGAAACCAGTTCCGGCGAAACCGTTTTCTGCGACTCGACCCCGCGAATCGCAGCGATCATCGCGCGGGCTACACCGACGTGACCGTCCCAACCCCAGTGAATGCCGTCAGGATTGCCGTTCTCGGAAAAGACGTTGTCACGCACTGCATCTGCAAGGTCGACTACGGGAACGTCTTTCTCCGTAGCCCACTCGGTGATCGCGGACACCGCGGCAGGTCGTCCGGCATGCACGCTGGCGTAGGCATCACTGCGGTGCACTGACGGCAAGGTCGCGATCATCGGCAGTTCCGGCCGCATGTACTCCAACGCATTTCGCGAGCTTTCCAGATACTCGACGCTCAGCTTGGGAGGAAGTGCGACCGGGCGGCCCAGAGGTGCAAGCCGCGGCTGCAGCCATTGATAACCCTCGCGCACCACGCGTCGAAGCGCGGGTGGCCGAACGTAGCGAATGGTCTCGCGGAGCGCGGTAGGCAGCGGAGACGGTAGCGAGTCCATACCGCCGACCGCGAACACGACGGCGCCTGCCCGCGGCACCGCCGCCCACACACGAGGATCCTGAGTCAGTGCCCACCACGCATCGCGGCACGTCCAGCCGATACGGGCGACCAGCTCGACGTCCCAGCCGAGTTCGTCGGCCACGATGTTGGGCCAGATCCGTGGGTGGTCTGCCGCGAGGCCGCCTTTGGGGCCGAAATACGACAGCGAATCCGCGAGTACGAGGAGGACGGGGCGCTGCCCGTCGGCACTTTCAGAGGACGTCATTTGCGACACTCGCAGAAGCATTCCATACGTCGAGTCGCCACTCGATCGACTTGACGTCCCCGTGTCCGCTGAGTTGCACCCAACTGGTGTTTCCCAATCCGCCGAGGACGGCCCAGCGATCGACGGGTAGGTCGAGCAATGCCGCTGTCAGTGCCGCGATCAAGCCTCCGTGCGCCACCAGAACCACGGGCCGTTCGGCCCAGTCCGGGTGCGTCTCGAGCAATTCGTGAACTACGGGGAGGCTGCGATTCGCGACGTCGATTCGGCTTTCGCCGCCGGGCGGCGCCAACGTGGCATCCGCCCGCCAGGCAGATCGCACACCGGGAGTGCGCTCGTCGACGTCGTGATGAGTCAGGCCTTGCCATTCGCCCAGGTGTGTCTCACGCAGACGCGTGTCGGTGAGTACCGGAAGTCCGGCGGCATCACCGACTGCGACGGCCGTGAAGTACGCCCGACGCAGATCCGAGGACACGATCGTCAACGGCCTGCGATCGGCGATCACCGGACCTGCACTCTTGGCCTGCGTGCGTCCCAACTCCGACAGGTCGGTGTCGAGTTGCCCCTGCATCCGAGAGTCGGCGTTGTATTCGGTCTGTCCGTGACGCAGCAGGATGAGCCGGCGGACAGGGTTCGACGCCGCACTGGGCGCCGGCGAAGTCACAGCGAGGGATCCTGCGCGTCCGGCTCGGAAACCGTGTCGGTCTCGAACACCGTGTTGGCGTCGGCGGGGCCGGGACGGTTCTGTCCGAGGCCTTCGACCTCGACCGTCGGGCAGTCCTTCCACAGACGATCGAGAGCGTAGAAGTTGCGCTCCTCGTCATGCTGGACGTGGACGACGATGTCGGCGTAGTCGAGCAGTGCCCAGCGGCCCTCGCGGGTGCCTTCACGGCGGACCGGCTTGTGTCCCGCTTCGCGGAGACGGTCTTCGATGTTCTCGACAATCGAGTTGACCTGACGCTCGTTCGTCGCAGATGCGATGACGAAGCAGTCCGTGATGACCAGCTGTTCGGACACATCGAGCACCACCACTTCGGTGGCCAGCTTCTCGTCGGCTGCCAAGGCCGCGATGCGTGCCATGTCGATGGCTTCGGTGTTTGCGCTCACTCGATGTTCTCCAGTTTCGTCTTCAGAAAGTACTTGTTGTGCTCGGCTAGCTCGATTCGGCGCCCGGGACGGCTTCCGACTTCCCCGGTGCGGGCTCCGACATCGTTGTAGCTCCGTCGCGGCGCTCCGCGTCGACAGGTCGATACAGGTTCCGCTTCGAGATGTACTGCACCACTCCGTCCGGCACCAGGTACCAGACGGGGCGGTCTTCACTTGCCCGACGCCGACATTCGGTCGACGAAATGGCAAGTGCCGGAATCTCTATCAACGTGACCGCGTCGGCGGGCATGGTGTCGAGGTGACCGGCCAGGTGCTCTGCATTGAGATCGAAACCCGGTCGCGATACCCCGACGAACTTCGCCAATGCGAACAACTCTTCCCAATCTTGCCAGGAAAGGATGCTGGCCAGCGCATCGGCACCGGTGATGAAGAAGAGTTCGGCGTCAGGGTGGTAGGCCCGGAGGTCTCGCAGCGTGTCCACGGTGTACGTCACTTTTTCACGGTCGACGTCGACCCGAGAGACGGAAAACCGCGGGTTGGAGGCGGTGGCGATGACCGTCATGAGGTACCGGTCCTCGGCAGGACTGACGCCCTTCCCCTGCTTCTGCCAGGGCCGCCCGGTGGGGACGAAGATCACTTCGTCGAGTCCGAACCGGTCGGCGACCTCACTGGCCGCAACGAGGTGGCCATGGTGAATGGGGTCGAAGGTGCCACCCATCACTCCTAGGCGTCGAGCACGTTCCACCGATAGTCCCTTCTGCACGAGTGTCGAGCTTACGGGTCAGACCGGCAGCAGACGGGACACGACGTCGGCAAGCTGCTGGGCCGAGCGGCACTCGTGCATGCTGATGACCTCGTTGTAGACCTTCGCCGCGGAGTCACCCGTTCCCCATTGCCCCTTCGGCTCGGGGTTGAGCCAGTGCGCGTGCTTGGCTACTGCCACCATCTGCGACAGCGACTGAAGGTTGGGATCGCGGTAGTTGTTGCGACCGTCGCCGAGTACCAGTAGCGACGTGCGACTGGTGATCGACTGCGCGAACTTCTCCTGGAACACTCCGAAGGCGTGTCCGTAGTCTGAGTGGCCGTCGTAGGTGATCAGTTCGGCCTCACGCACCATCCGTGACATCGCTGATCCGAGGTCTGCGTTCGAGTCGAAGAACCGCGTGACCTCGTCGGTCGTGTCGATGAACGCGAACACCCGCACGCGCGAGAACTGCTCACGCAAAGCGTTCACGAGCAGCAGAGTGAAATGGCTGAACCCCGCCACCGAGCCGGATACGTCACACATCACCACAAGTTCGGGCCGCGCCCGCTTCGGCTTGCGCTGCACCAGATCGATCGGCACTCCGCCCGTCGACATGGACTTGCGCAACGTACGACGTAGGTCGATCGAACCCGCGCGAGAGCGGCTACGACGCACGGCGAGACGACTGGCCAACAAGCGAGCCAAGGGTGCGACGTTCTTCTTCAGCGTGGTGAGTTCGGCATCGGACGCTCGCAAGAAGTCGACTTCCTCGGCGAGTTTCGGAACGCCGTACGTGGCGACCCGCTCCTTGCCCAAATTCTCGGCTGTGCGTCGACGCGTTTCCTTCTCGACCATCTTGCGGAAGTCCGCGATGCGCTGCGCTGCCGTGCGCTTGGCGACCTCGGACTGATAGTCGGAGTTGTCCTTGCCCTCTGACCCGGAACCCTCCTGGTTGCCGAGCAGGCCCTGCAGGATCTTGTTGAGCAACGTCTCCGGGGCGACGTCGCGCAGCGCCTGGTAGGCGGAGAACGACGGGCCGTTGCTCGACTGGTACTGCCCGAGTTCCTCGACCATCGCGGCGGTCAGGAGTTCGGTCATCTCCATCGCCTTGTCACTGCCGTCTGTCAGCAGTTCGGCGATCAGCTCACGCAATGCCTGCAGGTCGATCGAGCCGTCTGGCTTGCGCGGCAGTGTGACGTCGACGTCGCCGACCGCACGGTCACCGATCGCCTTGGGGAACCACAGGTCGAAGACGGCGTCGAACGTCGCCCGGTGGGTCGGCCTGCGCAGGAGCGAGCATGCCAGCCCTTCACGAAGCGCTTCACGATCGAGCAGGTCGAGAACAGACATGACCTGACCGGCGTCGACTGTCTCGGACGGGCCGACCATGATTCCGCGTCGTCGCAGAGCCTCGACAAAATCGACGAGGTGACCGGGAATCCCGTGCGGCGCTGCCAGGCCGCCAGGTGAGAGCGGCGACGTCGATGCTGCGGGAGCCATGTCAGACCTCAGTTCAGCCGAAGTTCAGCGGCAGCACGCACCTGGTCCGACTGGTGCTTGAGGATCACGCCGAGCGTGGCGCGAACGGCATCGTCGTCGAGAGTGTCCATGCCCAGAGCAAGAAGGGTGCGTCCCCAGTCGATGGTCTCGGATACCGAAGGGACCTTCTTGAGCTGCATTCCGCGAAGAACACGAATGGTGTTGACCAGCTGCTCGGCAATCGCTTCAGGAAGCTCCGGCACACGGCTTGCGAGGATGCGACGCTCGAGGTCGGCGTCCGGGAAATCGAGATGCAGGAAGAGGCAACGACGCTTCAGAGCCTCCGAGAGTTCACGAGTGGCATTCGAGGTCAACACCGTGAACGGCTTGCGGGTGGCGGTGATCGTTCCGAGCTCGGGGATCGTGACCGCGAAGTCGCTGAGCACTTCGAGGAGCAGACCTTCGATCTCGACGTCTGCCTTGTCCGTCTCGTCGATCAACAGCACCGTCGGGTCCTCGCGGCGAATGGCCTTGAGCAGTGGACGTGCGAGCAGGAACTCCTCCGAGAAGACATCCGCCTTCGTCGAGTCCCAGCTGTGGTCGACCGCGACATCACCCCTCGCTCCGCTCGCCCCGCCCGACTGAATCCGAAGAATCTGCTTCGCGTGGTTCCACTCGTACAGCGCACGAGCCTCGTCGACGCCCTCGTAGCACTGCAGACGCACCAGTTCTGCGCCCGTGGTCTGGGCGACTGCGCGGGCGAGTTCCGTCTTTCCGACACCGGCCGGGCCCTCGATGAGCAGCGGCTTGCCCAGACGATCGGCCAGGAAGACTGCCGTCGCGGTGGCCTTGTCGGACAGATAGCCGGTTTCGGCCAGCCGTTCGATCACGTCGTCGACGGTCGAGAAGAACGGCGTCGTGTCGGGAAGTGCTCGGTCCACGGTTAACTCCTTGAGAGGTGGGGCAAGTCTGGTGAACTTTCAGGCGGGTCGGGTATGCCCGTCGCCCCAGACGATCCACTTGGTGGACGTCAGTTCCGGTAGCCCCATGGGGCCACGCGCGTGCAGTTTCTGGGTGGAGATGCCGATCTCGGCGCCGAACCCGAACTGCTCACCGTCGGTGAAGGCAGTCGACGCATTGACCATCACTGCCGCAGCGTCGACTCGAGCGGTGAACTCGCGGGCAGCCGAGAGATCGGACGTCACGATGGCTTCGGTGTGGCCGGTCCCGTACTGGTCGATGTGCTCGACGGCAGCGTCCAGGTCCTTGACGACCTTGAGGGCGACGTCGAGGGTGAGGTATTCCTTCGACCAGTCGTCCTCGGTCGCGGGAACCAGTCCCGGCAGATCACCGTGCACGACGACGTCGTGCATCTGAAGCGCTTGGAGCAGCTTCGGCACGGCCGTCTCGGCAATAGCGGCGTCGACCAGCACCGTCTCTGCCGTGTTGCACACACTGGGCCGACGGGTTTTGGAGTTGAGAAGAATCTTCTCGGCCATCAGTAGATCGGCGGCCGAGTGAACATAGACGTGGCAGTTACCGACACCGGTCTCGATGGTGGGCACGGTGGCATCACGCACGACGGCGCTGATCAAGCCGGCACCGCCGCGCGGGATGACGACGTCGACGAGGCCGCGGGCCTGGATGAGGTGCGTGACCGTCGACCGATCCGCACTCGGCAGAAGTTGAACGGAATCCTCGGGCAGTCCCTGGTCAATCAACGACGCGCGCAGAGCCGCCACTAACGCTTCGTTGGACTTGACTGCCGAGGACGAACCACGAAGCAGCGCAGCATTTCCCGACTTGAGAGTCAGCCCGAAAGCGTCGACGGTAACATTGGGGCGAGCCTCGTAGACCATGCCGACGACACCGAGCGGAACGCGCTGCTGGCGTAGCTCCAAACCGTTCGGCAAAGTGGATCCACGAAGCACTTCACCGATCGGATCGGGTAATCCGGCAACCTGACGCAAACCCGACGCGATGCCCTCGATCCGGTCAGCGGTCAGGCGAAGACGGTCGAGCAGCGATTCCTCGGTGCCGCCCGCCTTCGCGGTGTCGATATCGAGAGCGTTGGCCGCGAGAATCCGATCACTTGCCGCGAGTACCGCGTCGGCTGCGGCGTTGAGCGCAGCATCCTTCTGCGCGGTGGTCAGCAGAGCCAGGACGCGCGAAGCCTTACGGGCTCGGCGTGCGGCGTCGTGCACGACGGACTTGGTGTCGGACGCGTTCGAGTCGACGGTTTCTGCGTTGGAAGTCACAGCGGTCATGAATACACATTAACCACCCACCGTGACGGCCTGCTCGGCGGAACGAGGCTGTGACCACCCGGGACCATTCCGGCGGACCGCCGGGGAACAATTCCGATGCGGGGCGCTGTTGCACCCACCGACCTTCTTCTTCGAGTCAGGAGCCATCCGTGAGTGTGTTGTTCGAGCCTTTGACCCTGCGCGGCGTCACCATCCCGAACCGCGTCTGGATGGCACCGATGTGCCAGTACTCCGCTGACGTCATCGGCGACCAGGTCGGAGTGCCCAACGAGTGGCATCGCACGCATCTGGTGAGCCGTGCAATCGGCGGCACCGGCCTGATTCTCACCGAGGCGACGGCCGTCAATCCCGAAGGCCGCATATCGGCAGCTGATCTGGGGATCTGGAACGACACGCAGGCGCAAGCCTTCGCCGAGATCAACGCGCAACTCGCGTACTTCGGCGCAGTGCCCGGAATTCAGCTGGCCCACGCCGGACGCAAAGCGTCGACGCAGGTTCCGTGGCGCGGCGGCAAGAGTCTGCCCGCCGACGACCGACTCTCGTGGCAGACGGTTGCCCCGAGCGCGGTTCCGTTCGGTCACCTTGCCGATCCGGTCGAGCTCACCACGGAAGGCATCGAGAAGGTCGTCGCGGACTTCGCAGCGGCGGCTACCCGCGCATTGAAGGCCGAATTCAAGGTCGTGGAAATTCACGCGGCCCACGGATACCTGATCCATCAGTTCCTCTCCCCCGAGAGCAACAAGCGAACGGACCGCTACGGAGGCAGCTTCGAGAACCGCATCCGATTGCTCCTCGAAATCCTGAGCGCAGTCCGCGAGGTGTGGCCGGCCGAGCTACCGCTCTTCGTCCGGGTCTCGGCGACCGATTGGCTCACGGAAGAACGTGGGCTCGACGTCGACAGCTGGACCGCGGATCAGACCGTTGCCCTCGCCAACATCCTCTCCGACTACGGCGTCGATCTCGTCGACGTGTCCACCGGCGGTAATTCACCGGCGGCCAAGATTCCGGTGGAGCCGGGATACCAGGTTCCGTTCGCCCGTCGCCTGCAGAACGAGAGCCTGCTACCGGCCGCCGCCGTCGGCCTCATCACCGAACCCGAACAGGCCGAGAAGATCGTCGAAGACGGAAGCGCAGTGGCGGTGCTCCTCGGCCGCGAACTGTTGCGTGATCCCTACTGGGCGCGCCGGGCGGCCCGTGAACTGAACGCCGAGGTAGGACCGCATATCCCGTCGCAGTACGCCCGCGCCTTCTAGCCCGAAAATCGGCTCCCGCGCACAACTTTGATAGCGTAAGCGTCTTACTTGCCGGTAGTCCGGAGCCCTGTGGGCTCCGGACACTGCCGCGGGCCAGAGCCGTGCGACGGGGGTCGCAACGAGCCACAGGGCACGCGGACGCTCGATTTCCCGACCGGCTCATCGGCGAGTGGGCAACGAAAAGATGCGTGCATCAGGTACGTGCCCCGCTCGGTTCGATGATTGCGCTGGGGAGCGCATGTCATGACTACACCAGAGAACTCGATCAGCGCTCTCGAAGTGGCCGAATCACCCGATGTCTGCGTCACCGACAATGCGTCCGTCAAGCGCGCTGTCAAGGCAACGATGCTCGGAAATGCCATGGAGTGGTTCGATTTCGGCGTTTACGCATATCTAGCTACCACTATAGGAAAAGTGTTCTTCCCGGACGCGAGCGGCAGCGCTCAACTCCTCTCTACCTTTGCAATTTTTGCGGCAGCCTTCATCGTCCGCCCACTCGGCGGATTGTTCTTCGGTCCACTCGGTGACCGCATCGGACGCAAGAAAGTCCTGGCCACCACCATCATTCTGATGGCGGGCAGCACCTTCGCCATCGGCCTCATCCCGAGCTACGAATCCATCGGTATCGCCGCCCCGATCCTGCTGGTACTCCTACGCCTACTGCAGGGCTTTTCCACCGGCGGCGAATACGGCGGAGCCAGTACGTTCGTCGCCGAATACGCACCGGACAAGCGCCGCGGTTTCTTCGCCAGCTTCCTCGAATTCGGGACTCTGGCAGGATATGTGGCGGCAGCGGGCATCGTGACGATCATCCAGACCGTCGTCAGTGCCGAGGACCTACTCCAGTGGGGCTGGCGCATCCCCTTCCTCATTGCCGGACCTCTGGGTCTCATCGGCCTGTACCTCCGTCTGCGTTTGGAGGAAACCCCCGCATTCCAGATGATGGAGCAGGCCGAAGAGCGCTCCCTCGCAGATGAATCCACAGGCAAGAAACTACGCGAAACTCTCGTCGACAACTGGCGTCCGCTTGTTCTGTGCATCGTCCTGGTGGCCACGTACAACATCGCTCACTACGGACTGCTCAGCTACATGCCGACGTATCTGACCAACACGTTGGGTTACGACGAATCCCACGGACTCGTTCTGATGATCATCGTCATGATCGTGATGATGATGGGAATCAGCTACGTCGGAAAGTTCTCGGACCGCGTCGGGCGTAAACCCTTGCTGCTCAGCGGTTTCATCGGATTCTTCGTCCTGTCCCTGCCTGCCTACCTTCTGATCGGCGTCGGCAACTACGTGACGGTCTTCCTGGGACTCGCAATTCTCGGCGGCTTGCTCCTGCTGTTCGTCGGCGTGTTCCCGTCCGTGCTTCCCGCACTGTTTCCGACCGGAATCAGGTACGGCGGCTTGGCAATCGGATACAACCTCGCGGTCTCCATCTTCGGCGGGACCACTCCCCTGGTGCTCACCGCCCTCGAAAGTGCAACGGGCAGCAACTTGGTCGCACCGATGTACATGATGATCGCCGCCGTGATCGGCGGTATCGCAGTCCTGATGATCCCCGAGACCGCACGCAAGCCACTCGACGGCTCTCCGCCCTCCGTCGCCACCGACGAGGAAGCACGTCGGATCATCCGCAAGGTTCGTCGAAAGAGAATGAAGGCCGATAACCTCGAGGTATGAGCACGCCTCGAATCGTCGTCGTCGGCAGTATCAACATGGATCTGACCACGTCAGTGTCCAGATTCCCAGCTCCGGGAGAAACGCTGCTCGGCACTGCCTTTGCCACCGCGGCGGGAGGCAAAGGCAGCAACCAGGCCATCGCCGCCGCGAAGGCCGGTGGGGACGTGTCGTTCGTCGGCGCGGTCGGCGACGACGGTTTCGGCACCCAATTGCGCGAGACCCTGCAAGACGCCGGGGTCGACACCGCGTTGCTTCGTAGTGTCGACGGCCCGAGCGGCGTTGCCGCCATCACCGTGAGCGAGGACGCGGAGAACAACATCATCGTCGTCCCGGGCGCCAATTCCTCGGTCACCTCGTTGTCCGAAGTAGACCTCGACGCGATCGCACACGCCGACGTTCTCCTGTGCCAACTCGAAATACCCCTCGACACGGTCACCACAGCGGCCCGGCACGCGCGTGCCAACGGAACAACTGTCATCCTCAATCCTTCACCGGTACAAGACCTTCCGGGCGCCCTGATCGAGTCTGTCGACATCCTGATCGTCAACCAGACCGAGTCGGAGCAGTTGGCCGCGGTCACCGGTCGCGTCCGATACCTCGTCACGACGCTCGGGGCCGGCGGCGCGGATCTCCGGTCGGGCGAGGAGACAATCCACGCCGACTCCCCGGCCGTGACACCCGTGGATACAACTGGCGCAGGCGATGCTTTCACCGGCGCCTTCGCCGTGGAGTGGGTGCAGGGCCAGGACCGCGCCCTGCAGTTCGCTGCCACGGCGGGAAGTCTGGCGACGACGGTCCGCGGCGCGTCGGTGTCGTCACCCACTCGCGCTGCGATCGAAAAAGTCCTGAACCGACAGCTTGACTCTGACACCGTGTGAGGTCGTAAACCTGTAGGTATCGGGTTTGTGAGAGAGAAACGGGGCGAGCAAGGATGTTGAGCATCGGAGACTTCGCGAGAGCAGGTCGTGTGTCGGTGCGCATGCTCCGCCACTACGACGCCATCGGTCTGCTCAGACCCGCGAGGGTCGACGCATCCACCGGGTATCGCTCGTACACCGCGGGCCAGTTGGCGCTGCTCAACCGCATCGTCGCTCTCAAGGAGTTGGGCCTGACTCTGGCCCAGGTCCAGCAAGTGGTGGAGTCAGCGGTCACCGTCGACGAGATCCGCGGGATGCTCACGCTTCGCCGAGCAGAACTCGAAACCCGAATCCAGGAAGACACCGCGCGGCTGGCGCATGTACAGGCGCGCCTACGGATCATCGAAAGTGAGGGACAGATGTCCGCATACGAGGTTGTGATCAAGTCAGTTCCGGCGCTGCGGGTCGCGGAGTTGACCGGTACCGCCAAGACGATGGATCCGTCGTCGATCGGCCCGGTGGTTCGCGGGTTGTACGAGCGCCTTTGTACCGGTTTGGATCGTGCCGGTATCGCCGCGATCGGACCCGCTGTCGCTTACTACGAGGATGCCGGTGACGACGAGAACGTCGTCGTCCATGCGGCGCTACCGGTAGACGCGAATCCCGATGGCGACTACGAGTTCGCTGTGGTGGACCTGCGGGCCGAAGAGCACGTGGCCTCGCTGCTGCACAAGGGTTCGATGGACAACTGCCTGCCCGCTTATCAGGCGTTGGCCCAATGGATCGACGCAGCGGGATACCGCAATGCCGGCCCCAGCCGTGAGGTGACGCTGGCGTGCCCGGAGGATGTCGACGGCTGGGTCACCGAACTGCAGGAACCTGTTGCCAAGGCCTGAAGCCCGCACGTGTCGGCAGGGTCGTGCACCATGGGGTCCATGACCACCGCCACTGCCCCAGCCATGCGCGACGAAGCCGAGCGGCTGCTCCGCGAACTCGCGGGGCCGGATGCCCGCCTACGCGAGGACCAGTGGACGGCCATCGAGGCGCTGGTGGTGCAGCGCAAACGCGCGCTCGTCGTACAGCGGACCGGCTGGGGCAAATCTGCGGTCTACTTCATCTCGGCGAAGCTGCTCCGGGCAACGGGCCACGGCCCCACCGTCATCGTCTCTCCGTTGTTGGCCCTGATGCGAAACCAGGTCAGTTCTGCCGAACGTGCCGGAGTGCGCGCCGCAACCATCAATTCGGGCAACGTCACCGAATGGGACGACATCCATGCCCGCGTCGCAGCCAATGATCTCGACGTCCTTCTGGTCAGCCCCGAGCGCCTGAACAACCCTGACTTCCGCGATCAGGTACTCCCGGCCCTGGCAGCTGATGCCGGCCTGGTCGTAGTCGACGAGGCTCACTGCGTTTCCGACTGGGGCCACGACTTCCGTCCCGACTACCGCCGCATCAGGACCTTGATCGCCGAACTCGGCGAGGGCATTCCCGTCCTCGCAACCACGGCGACGGCCAACAACCGCGTCGTCGAGGACGTGTCCGCCCAACTCGGCGTCGGCGGTGAGGAAACCCTCGTCCTTCGCGGCGGGCTCGAACGCGAATCGCTTCACCTCTCTGTAGTCCACATTCCGGAGGCGACGGCGCGCGCTGCCTGGCTTGCCGACATGCTCGAGACGCTGCCGGGTTCGGGCATCATCTACACGCTGACGGTTTCGGCCGCGCGCGACCTCGCAAGCCTGCTCTCCGAGCGCGGCCATACCGTCGCCGCCTACACGGGCCAGACCGATCCCACTGAACGTGAATCTCTCGAGCAGGACTTGTTGGGTAATCGCGTCAAGGCTCTGGTGGCCACCTCGGCACTCGGGATGGGCTTCGACAAGCCTGATCTCGGGTTCGTCGTCCACCTCGGCGCACCGTCGTCGCCGATCTCGTACTACCAGCAGGTGGGCCGCGCCGGTCGTTCCACCGACAGGGCAGACGTGATCCTCCTGCCTGGCGCCGAGGACAAGCAGATCTGGAGTTACTTCGCCTCGGTCGCCTTCCCCCGCGAGCACCTGGTCCGCAGCGTCATCGAACACCTCGACACCGAAAAGGCCACGTCGACACCGGCACTCGAACCTCTGGTGGAGCTCAATCGCACGCGTCTCGAGATGGTCCTCAAAGTCCTCGACGTCGACGGCGCGGTCAAACGCGTCAAGGGCGGGTGGATCAGCACCGGCGAACCCTGGGTGTACGACGCCGAGCGCTACGGCCGACTCGACGACGCTCGCCAGGCCGAGCAGGCCGCAATGGTCGAGTACCAGAGCATCACGACGTGTCGAATGACCTTCCTGCGTGAACAACTCGACGATCCTGGTCTGACCTCGGAGAACTCACAGTGCGGTCGCTGTGACAACTGCACAGGCAATCGCTACGACACCACTGTCGACACCGCTGCCCTCGACGAGACTCGGGCGCGCTTGCAGCGCCCCGGATTCGACCTGGAGCCGCGCAAGATGTGGCCGACCGGCCTGAGCAAGCTGGGCGTCAAGCTGTCCGGGAAGATCACCGAGGGGCCCGAAACTGGGCGCATTCTCGGACGGATGTCGGACCTGGGCTGGGGTCAACGTCTCCGCGCGCTTTTCGACGGTCCCGACGCCGAGGTACCCGATGCGGTGGTCAGCGCGTGTATCAGCGTTCTGGCGGCCTGGAATTGGGCCGAGCGCCCCACCGGTGTCATGGCCCTCGAATCCACGACGCATCCGTTGCTGGTGTCGAGCCTGGCTGCCAAGCTGGCCGAGGTCGGGCGATTGACCGACCTGGGCACCCTTCGCTTGCGCCCCGACCACCCTCCGGTGTCGGCAGCGAACTCCGCCTATCGCGTGTCCGGACTGGTCGATGTTTGGGAAGTCCCGGACATGAGCATCCACCAGGGACCGATACTTCTTGTCGACGCAATCGCCGATACCGGTTGGACTTTCACGATGGCCGCACGCGCACTTCGACAGGCTGGTGCTCACTCTGTACTTCCGTTGGCGCTCGCAAGCCCGAAATAGCGAGTTTTTGCCCGAAATAGTCGCTCCGACAACGGCAAAAGTTACATAATGTGAGCACCATCACATTCATGTCCTCACCTGGGGCGCAACGGGTTCCACACGGCCCGAAACGGACATCTGCATGACTTCGACAGCAATGATTGTTACGTTCAGATGACCGATGAAGCCTGTTGATACGAGAGCTATCCCGACCACCGCGCCGGACGCGGTGTTGTTCAGAAGCCCACAGATCGATGACGGAGTCCGGCTCTGGGAGATCGCACGTGATTCGAAGGTGCTCGACCTCAATTCGAGTTATGCATACCTGTTGTGGTGCAGGGATTTCAGCGCGACGTCCATCGTCGCGGAGGTAGACGGCCGCGTAGTCGGATTCGTTTCCGGTTATACCCGTCCCAGCGCTCAGGAAACCCTGTTCGTGTGGCAAGTTGCGGTCGACGAAGACCAGCGCGGCAAGGCAATTGCTGCCCGCATGCTGTCCGACTTGATGGATCGCACTGCCCCACTGGGTGTTACACATCTGGAGACCACGATCAGCCCCGACAACGAGGCTTCGATCGCACTCTTCACCGCGCTCGCACGTCGGCGCGAAGTACCGATAACCAGGCAGACCTTGTTCTCGCCCAACGATTTTCCCGATGGACACGAAGCCGAAGATCTTTACACGATCGGCGCCTAGCGCACTTCGCGCTCGGCATACAGCATGCCCCGGAGGAACAAAGAAGATATGAATATCAACGAAGCAAGCATTTTCGAAACCCTCGAGTCCGAGGTTCGCAGCTACTGCCGTGACTGGCCCGCAGTGTTCACCAGCGCATCCGGATCCTGGATTCGTGACGAGAACGGACGCGACTACCTCGATTTCTTCGCCGGCGCCGGCGCACTCAACTACGGTCACAACAACCCGGTGCTCAAGTCCGCACTGGTCGACTACATCATGAACGACGGCATCACGCACGGCCTCGACATGTCCACTGTCGCCAAACGCGAATTCCTCGAGACCTTTCAGCGCAACATCCTCGAGCCACGCGGACTGGACTACAAGGTCCAGTTCCCCGGCCCGACCGGCTCGAACACCGTCGAGGCTGCATTGAAGCTGGCTCGCAAGGTCACCGGACGTTCGGCAGTCATCAACTTCACCAACGCATTTCACGGAATGACACTTGGTGCACTCTCCGTGACCGGTAACTCGATGAAGCGCGCGGGCGCCGGTGTCCCCCTCGTGCACACGACACCGATGCCCTTCGACAACTACTTCGACGGCGTCACCGAGGACTTCCAGTGGTTCTCCCGCGTTCTCGATGATTCCGGCAGTGGAATCAACCGCCCCGCGGCAGTGATCGTCGAAACCGTGCAGGGTGAAGGTGGCGTCAATGTCGCTCGCCCCGAATGGCTTCGGGCGCTGGCAACACTGTGCTCGGATCGCGGAATCCTGTTGATCGTCGACGACGTCCAGATGGGTTGCGGCCGTACCGGCCCGTTCTTCTCCTTCGAAGAGGCCGGAATCGTTCCCGACATCGTCACGTTGTCCAAGTCGATCAGCGGCTACGGAATGCCGATGGCGCTCACGCTGTTCAAGCGTGAACTCGACGTCTGGGGACCGGGCGAGCACAACGGCACATTCCGCGGCAACAACCCGGCGTTCGTCACCTCCAAGGTGGCACTCGACCACTACTGGTCCGACGACGCCCTCACCAAGACGACGCTGAAGAAGGGCGCACGCATCAGCGAATGCTTCGCCAACCTCTCCGATCAGTTCCCCGGCGAGGTCTCGCACCGCGGGCGTGGCTTGGTTCAGGGCCTCGTCTTCGAACAGCCCGAGCGCGCCGGCAAGGTCTGCCAGTTGGCATTCGACGAGGGATTGCTCGCCGAGACCTCCGGACCCTCCGACCAGGTTGTGAAACTGCTTCCCGCACTGACGATTACCGACGACGAGCTCGAGCACGGCCTCTCCATCCTGGCCGAGGCGACACTCAAGGTCTGCAGCTAGAGGAAGGACTCTCCCATGATCGTTCGCACCACCACCGAGATCACCGACACCGACCGCGACATCACGAGTGAGGACGGAAACTGGCGCAGCAAGCGCATCGTCCTCGGCGGCGACCGCGTCGGGTTCTCGTTCCACGAGACCACCATCAAGGCGGGTTCGGTCAACGAGTTCCATTACGCCAACCACGTCGAGGCTGTCTGGCTCGTCGAGGGCACCGGCAAGCTGATCGACCTCGACAACAACAAGGAATACGATCTCGCACCGGGGTCGATGTACCTGCTCAACGGCCACGAGCGTCACCGCGTCGAGCCGGACACGCAGATGCGCATGCTGTGCGTGTTCAATCCGCCGGTCACCGGGCGTGAGGTGCACGACGAGAACGGTGTCTACCCACTGGTGGAGGTCCCCGCGTAGCGTCTAGTCATGGCGACTGACACCTCTCCACGCGTAGCGATCGGCCCCGTCCCCGATGCACTGCTCGACAGCGCGGTGCTTCGGGGCGGTGGTCTGATCAGTCCGATCGACACTGCGGACGCCCTGATCTGGGCGGGCTCACCCGAGACCTTTCCGTCGGAGTTACCGGCGTCGGTCAGGTGGGTGCAGCTTCCGTCGGCGGGAATCGAGGATTGGTTCGACTCCGGTGTGATTCCGAAGAACACAGAAATCACGTGGACCTCGGCGGCCGGTGCGTTTTCGGCGTCGGTGGCCGAGCATGCACTCATGCTTCTCTTGGCCGGAGTTCGCCACTTGCCTGCACACATCGAGGCTCGAACGTGGCGTCAGTTCGAGTTCTTTCCCAAGATCGGCACCCTTCGTGGCTCGACGGTTGCGATCATCGGCGCAGGCGGTATCGGCCGCGCGCTGATTCCGATGCTGGCCGCGCAGGGGGCGGACAGCATCGCAGTCAATCGTTCCGGTAGCCCGGTCCCCGGGGCGATCTCGACGTACCCCGCATCCAGGATGGATGAAATCTATTCTCGCGCAGATCACTTCGTGATTGCTGCGCCCGCCACCCCGGCCACCCGCCACCTCGTGGGCCGTGCGCAGTTGGCGGCGATGCAACCCCATTCCTGGGTGATCAATGTCGCGCGCGGATCACTGGTCGACACCGACGCACTGGTCGAGGCCATCGAGTCGGAACAGATCGGCGGCGCCGGTCTCGACGTCACCGATCCCGAACCCCTCCCGGACGGTCACCCACTGTGGGATCTGACGAATGCGATCATCACACCCCACGATTCCAATCCGCCAGGCGTTCGCCCCGCCGCGTTCGCGGATCACGTCTCCAAGAACGTGACCCGCTTCGCGAAGGGTGAGGCGCTGGCTGCCCTCGTGGACCCAGTAGCCGGATACTGAGCACGCCGCCGAAGCTCGAATGCTCGGACGACGGTTGCCACAAATTACTGTGGCGACTGCGTCTCCGGAAAGAAAAGCGCCCGCGCCCGGCGAGCGACCTCTTCGGCAGGTACATCCTCGACCTTCGTGCATACTGCCCACCTGTGGCCGAACGGATCGAGAAACACTCCATGCCGGTCGCCCGAAAATGTATCGGCCACAGCCGTGACCAGCGTGCCTCCCTCGGCGACTGCCCGAGCGACAAACTCGTCCGTGTCCTCGGTGTAGACGACGATCGACGAATGCACCCAGCCGTCCTGCGGTGATTTGAGACCGAAGTCCGGCATCTCCTGCGAAAGCTGCAGCATCGAATCGCCGATCCGGATCTCCGCATGCATGAGGGAGCCGTCAGGTGCGTTCATCGCATCGACTATCTCAGCTCCAAGTGCTCGTTTGTAGTAGTCGAGTGCGGCATGGCCGTCCGGCACCGCAAGGTAGGGAGTGATCGTGCGGTAACCAGCAGGGATTGGGTTCACTGTGTTCATGTATACGAGTATTGGCGATCGCACACGTGTTCTATTGAACATTTCGGACTTCCTCCGCGCCTCCGTCTCGCACACGCGCCTATCCTGGAACGGTGCCTACCGACAACAGCCGCCTCGACGCCCTCCCCGAGCTCCTGGCCGGCCGTCGCCTGGCAGTTCTGACAGGCGCCGGCATCTCCACCGACTCCGGAATCCCGGACTACCGCGGCCCTGATTCGCCACCGCGCAATCCGATGACGTTCCAGCAGTTCATCGGCGATCCGGCGTTTCGGCGGCACTACTGGGCTCGCAACCACATCGGCTGGCGATACATGGACAGCTCCCGCCCCAACCAGGGCCACCGGGCCGTCGCGGCGCTGGAACGAACAGGGCGAGCCGTCGGCGTGATCACCCAGAACGTCGACCTCCTGCACACCAAGGCCGGCGCGCGAAACGTCATCGACCTCCACGGCACCTACGCGCAGGTTCGATGCCTGAGCTGCCAGCGGCTGATCTCCCGCACCACTCTCGCGGAGAGGCTGGAAGAAGCCAATCCCGGATTCGCCGAAACAGTCGCTGCTGCAACAGGAGTCGAAATCGCACCCGACGCAGATGCCGTGATCGAATCCACCGCACACTTTCGCGTCGTGGATTGCGCCGTGTGCGGTGGCTTACTCAAACCGGACATCGTCTACTTCGGCGAATCCGTCCCCAAGGAACGCGTCGCCCGTGCATACAGCCTTGTCGACCAATCCGACGCACTGTTGGTAGCCGGGTCGTCGTTGACCGTGATGTCCGGCCTACGTTTCGTCCGGCATGCCGCCAAGACCGGGAAGCCGATCGCCATCGTCAATCGAGGCACGACTCGCGGCGACGAATTCGCCGACCTCAAGCTCGAAGTCGGTTGCGCTGAAGCACTTTCCGCCCTCGTTGAGCACGAAAGCTACAGCGCCACCAAGTCGTCCGCGTGAACGACAGGACGCTGCATGTCGGCCGGCAGATCGGTGGTGGAGCGCCCCAGGATCTCCTCGATCTCCGCAGCGTCGAACGCAACGACACCCCGGGCGACGGGCTTCTCCCCCGGCCCCATCAGGGACACGACGTCGCCGGCGTGGAAGTCACCGGATACACCGACGATGCCAGCGGACAGAAGGCTTCGACGCTTGGACACGACCGCGCGGACGGCGCCTTCGTCGAGGTGGAGGTCACCCGATGTGTCAGCGGCGTGACGAACCCAGAATCGGCGGGCCGACAATCGCGTCGGCCGGGGCGCAAATGCCGTTCCGACATCGGCACCACTGAGTGCCTGCGCAGCGTCCGATGCGGCCGCGAGCAGAACCGGCACGCCGGAATCAGCGGCCAGGCGTGCTGCTGAGAGCTTCGACGCCATGCCTCCGGTACCGAGGGCGCCACCCGAACCGGCAACCACACCGTCGAGATCCTCGGGACTGTTGACCTCGGGAATCAGTGTGGCATCGCCCTTTCGGGGATCCCCGTCGTACAGTCCGTCCACATCCGACAACAGGATCAACGCGTCGGCGCCGACCAGATGAGCAACCAGTGCAGCCAGCCGATCGTTGTCACCGAATCGAAGTTCGGTGGTGGCAACGGTGTCGTTCTCGTTCACGATCGCCACCGCGTGCAATGCCCGTAGACGATCGAGTGTCCGTTGGGCGTTGCGGTGCTGCGTCCGTCGAGCGATGTCGTCAGCCGTGAGTAGAACCTGCCCGACGGTACGCCCGTAACGGGCGAACGACGTACCCCAGGCGTGAGCCAGAGCCAACTGACCGACGCTGGCCGCAGCCTGCTTGGTCGCGAGATCCCGCGGCCGCTTGGTCAGTCCCAGCGGCGCCAGTCCGGCGCCGACGGCACCGGACGAGACGACGACGACATCGGAACCCGCACGCATGCGAGCCTCGATGGCATCGGCCAACAGATCGAGTCGGTGAGTATCGAGTCCCGCCACCAGACTGGTGAGCGCAGACGACCCGATCTTCACGACGATACTGTGAGCCGACGCTATCGACTCCCTGGTGGACCCGAGCACAGTCCCGTTCCCTCTCTTCGGTTTTCGTCCTGAAATCGCGTGGGTCAGGCGTCTTCGTCGAGCAAGCCGCGGCGGACACGACGCGCGTGCTTGCGCTCGTCCGCGCCGATGCGCTCCACCTGATCGAGACGCGGGTCGGTTCCACGGCCCGTGCGGGTCAGATCGATACCGGCCGGCGTCATCGGCTCCCACTCGAAGCTGACGTCACCGATGGTGACGGAAGCTCCTGGCTGAGCGCCCTTCTTGACCAATGCGTCCTCGACGCCCAATCGAGCAAGACGGTCGGCGAGGTAACCAACGGCCTCGTCGTTGTCGAAGGCGGTCTGACGAATCCACCGCTCCGGGCGGGTGCCTCGGACGACGAACCCACCGGGAATATCGGGATCCTTCTCGATGGTGAAGCTGGAATCCTTGACCTTGACCGGGCGAATGACCTGGCGCTTCGGCTCGGGCTTCGGATGAGCTTCGCGGTAGTCGCGGACCATCTTCGCCAGCGCGAATGTCAACGGTCGCAATCCTTCTCGGCTCACCGCCGAGATGGTGAAGACCGGCCATCCGCGAGCTTCGATCTCAGGCGTGACCATTTCGGCCAATTCGGCGGCCTCGGGAACGTCGGTCTTGTTGAGGATGACGACGCGCGGGCGCTTGTCGAGGTCACCGAGTCCCGAATCGCCGGAGAGCGCAGGCGTGTACGCAGCCAGCTCTGCTTCCAAGGCGTCGATGTCGGAGATCGGGTCACGTCCCGGATCGAGGGTGGCGCAGTCGATCACGTGCGCCAATACGGCGCAGCGTTCGATGTGGCGCAGGAAGTCCAGGCCCAAACCGCGGCCTTCGCTGGCACCGGGGATCAGCCCGGGCACGTCGGCGACGGTGAAGGTGGTGTCGCCGCTCGAGACGACGCCGAGGTTGGGGACCAGAGTGGTGAAGGGGTAGTCGGCGATCTTCGGCTTGGCCGCAGAGAGAACGGACACAAGCGAAGACTTACCGGCGGAGGGGAATCCGAGCAGACCGACGTCGGCTACCGACTTGAGTTCGAGAACCAGGTCACGCTCGACACCGTCCTCACCGAGGAGTGCGAAACCGGGAGCTTTGCGGGCTTTCGAGGCGAGTGCAGCGTTGCCGAGTCCGCCGCGGCCGCCCTGAGCGGCGTCGAAGCGTGAACCGACTCCCACGAGGTCGGCAAGCACGTTGCCGTCGGTATCGAGAACCACAGTTCCATCCGGAACCTTGAGGATGAGGTCTTCACCGTTTGCACCCTCGCGGTTGCTGCCGGCGCCCTGCTTGCCGTTGGTCGCCTTCGCGTTGGGATGGAAGTGAAAGTCGAGGAGGGTGTGGATATTCTCGTCGACCACGAGGATGACGTCGCCACCGCGACCTCCGTTGGCACCGTCCGGACCGCCGAGCGGTTTGAACTTCTCGCGGTGTACGGAGGCGCAACCATTGCCGCCTTTTCCAGCGCTGACGTGCAGCACAACACGGTCAATGAATCGGGACATGACTGCCGGATCCTTCCTCAGTCAATTGCGGGTCTCACGCGATGAGCTGAACTTCTGGTGAGCAGGGTTGCTCGGGGCAAAACGGGTACTGCTTAAACAAACGATAGGGGCGGACCGGGTTATTTCAACCCTGGTCCGCCCCTATCGGGAGCTTGGAACGCGTCACTCTCTTACCGAAAGCAGAACCGGCTTACCGAAGTAGAACCGATGACGCACAACTAGCGAGAAAGACTAGACCTCAGCCGCAACAACGGCCGGAACGATGTTCACGGTCTTGCGTCCACGCTTCTGGCCGAACTCGACTGCGCCGGCAGCGAGAGCGAACAGGGTGTCGTCGCCGCCACGGCCGACGTTGACGCCGGGGTGGAAGTGCGTGCCGCGCTGGCGAACCAGGATTTCGCCTGCGCTGACCGACTGGCCGCCGAAGCGCTTCACGCCGAGGCGCTGGGCGTTTGAATCGCGACCGTTACGGGAGCTGGATGCACCCTTCTTATGTGCCATGCTATTGACCCTCCTCGGGTGAAATTAGCTAGAAAGAACTGGTTACTTGATGCCCGTGACCTTGAGCACCGTGATCGGCTGCCTGTGGCCCTGACGCTTGTGGTAACCGGTCTTGTTCTTGAACTTGTGGATGCGGATCTTCGGGCCCTTGGTGTGCTCGACGATCTCACTGGTGACTGCGACCTTGGCCAGCTTGGCCGCGTCGGTGGTCAGGTCAGATCCGTCGACCACGAGAACGGGAGCAAGCGAGACAGCAGTGCCGGGCTCACCCTCGATCTTCTCGACCTTGACGAGGTCACCAACAGCGACCTTGTACTGCTTTCCGCCGGTCTTGACGATCGCGTACGTTGCCATCGGAGGGCTACCCCTTGCTTCTTCGAACTTGCTCGCGCTGCTGCCTGAGGCTTCAAATGCATCGCGACTGGTCTGGTTTATGTCACCTCGGCTCGGCACTGACGTACCGGGACATTCACGCGCACTCTAGGCACACGGAATCTCTACCGCCGGGTGGCGACCCTCCAAGGTTACGGGAAAGCAACCGTCAGGGTCAAACCGCCCCGCCGAGGGGTGGTGCTTACTACTCTGTACTGCTTCTACCAGCTGAAACTTCGGATAGCGGTTGGATGTCCTCGCTCATCGCGAAGTCATCCAACCGACCGAAAGCCAGTAGTTCTTACTCTCCGTCTACCGGAGGACCTGCGGGACGTGCTGCTGCACGCCTGCGACGGGGTCTCTTGACGACGACAACTGCTTCCTCAGCCGGAACTTCGGTGGCCGGAGCCGGAACGTTTTCCGCGACCGCGTCCACCACGGGTTCCGGAGTCGGAATCACGAAGACCGTGCCCACCTCGGGAGCTGCCTCGGCAACAGGTGCCGACGCTGCCCGCGACGCCCGGCGACTACGCCGACGACCGCGCGGAGCTGCTTCGGTCGAAGCTGCGGCCGACTCGTTGTCCACTGCGGATACTTCTTCCGCAGCAGAGTCCACAACAGGAACGTCATGGTGCTCAGCAGCAGCAGGAGTATCGATCGGCCGATCTTGTTGCCGATCGGCACTTTTGGATGCATCGTCCCCCGAAGACACACCGGCGGAATCAGACTCGGTCGAGTCGGCCGCGACGGTCTCGTCGTCGTCGTGGTGATGCGAGGCCATCGCCAATGCCACCGGATGAGCCCGCTTGACCGTCGCGTCGACGGCCGGAACCTCCGGCGCCGGAGCTTCCTGTCCGTTGGACTCGGTCGAAGCCGACTTGTCTCCGCGGCCACGCTTGTTCTTGCGCGAGGTACCGGAATCACTGCGCTGCGAGCCCGAACGCGATCCTCCGTCATCCGAGGACTTCACCTCGACGGGCTCGGAATGGACGATGATGCCGCGGCCGTGGCAGTGCTCACAGGTGGTCGAGAAGGCCTCGACCAATCCGGTGCCCAACTTCTTGCGCGTCATCTGCACGAGCCCGAGTGACGTGACCTCCGACACCTGATGGCGCGTGCGATCGCGACCCAGGCATTCGGTGAGCCGACGCAGGACCAGGTCCCGGTTCGATTCGAGAACCATGTCGATGAAGTCGACGACGATCATTCCGCCGATGTCCCGCAGGCGCATCTGGCGAACGATCTCCTCGGCCGCTTCGAGGTTGTTACGGGTGACGGTCTCTTCGAGGTTTCCGCCGGCTCCGGTGAACTTGCCGGTGTTGACGTCGACGACGGTCATGGCCTCGGTGCGGTCGATCACCAGGGTGCCGCCGGACGGCAGCCACACCTTGCGATCGAGTGCCTTGGCCAACTGCTCGTCGATACGGCGAGCCGCGAAGACGTCGATACCGTTGTTCGGCGTGTACTTCTCGAGCCGCGGAAGCAGGTCGGGCGCAACGGAGTTGATGTAGTTCTCGACCGTCGTGTGCGCCTTCTCGCCCTCGATGACCAGCTTGGAGAAGTCCTCGTTGAACAGATCACGAATGACCTTGACCAGCATGTCAGGCTCTTCGTACAGCGCCTGCGGGTTGCCGGACTTACCGGTGTCCGCAGCCGCAGCCTGCTCCTCGATGCCGGCCCACTGAGCCTGCAGACGAGTCACGTCGCGCGCCAACTCTTCTTCGCTGACGCCCTCGGACGCCGTGCGAATGATCACGCCGGCGTCGGCGGGAACGATGTCGCGCAAGATTTCCTTGAGACGCTTGCGCTCGGTGTCCGGAAGCTTGCGGCTGATACCCGTGGACGTACCACCGGGCACGTAGACGAGGAAACGACCGGCAAGCGAAATCTGTGTGGTCAGTCGAGCACCCTTGTGACCGACCGGATCCTTGCTGACCTGAACGAGCACCTGATCGCCCGGCTTGAGGGCCTGCTCGATCTTGCGCGAGTTGCCACCGAGACCGGCAGCCTCCCAGTTGACCTCACCGGCGTAGAGAACACCGTTGCGGCCACGTCCGATGTCGATGAACGCAGCTTCCATGCTGGGGAGCACGTTCTGGACACGTCCGAGGTACACGTTGCCGACCATCGACGCGGACGCCGAGTTGGTGACGAAGTGCTCGACCAGCACTCCGTCTTCGAGGACTGCTACCTGTGTAGTCGCATGCGGCTGACCGCTGTCTGCCCGATCGCGCACAACCATGACGCGATCGACGGCCTCACGACGCGCGAGGAACTCCGACTCGGTCAGGATCGGTGGGCGACGTCGGCCGGCGTCACGACCGTCGCGGCGACGCTGACGCTTCGCTTCCAGACGTGTCGAACCACTGATGCCCTGGACCTCGTCCTTGACGCGGGTCTTGTTGCGAGGTTCGCGCTCGTGAACGACGGTGTTCGGCGGATCGTCCTCGGACGTCGCAGTCGCGTCGGTGGCGCCGTCGGTGCCGGTCTTGCGACGACGACGACGACGGCGACGGCGGCTCGATCCGTCGGCATCGAGATCGGAATCGTCGGCATTCTCGGAATCCGCATCAGCGGTGGACTCGGACTTATCACCGGATTCTTCGCCGCCAGCGTCGTCGGTTTGCTTCTCGACTGCCGCAGGGGCAGATTCCTGCTCCGATTCGGTAGCGGTATCCGACTCTTCGTCCGAACCCTGCTCGCCACCCTGTTCACCGCGACCACGTCCACGTCCACGGCGTCCACGACGACGGCGACGCGGCTGATCGTCGTCCTCGTCCTCGGACTCGGCGCTCTCGCCCTCGGTTTGCGGTGCGGTCACAGCCGGCTCTTCGACGGCAGGAACTGCAACCGGCGCTGCCTCGGGAACGACGGTTTCGGCTTCCGCGGTTGTCTGCTTCTCTTCGACGACCGCCGGTGCAGCAGGCTCGCGGCGTGCGCGACGGCGACGCGGAGCTACCTCGGCGGCTTCGAGATCCGGCTGCAGGAACAGCGGGACCTGCGGCGCGGCGGGAGCCACCTCGGGCTGATGGGTCTGCGGCGCCTCGAAGGAAGTGAACAGATCGGACTGCTCGGCTTCCTTGCTCTGCAGCGCAGCAGCGGCGTCGAGTCCAGCGCTGATCTCGGCGACAGCCGGATCCACTGCTTCTTCTGCTGCAGGTTCTTCGACGACGACCTTTTTGCGGGTGCGACGAGCCCTGACAGGCTTCTCGGCCGGAGCCTCTGCAACAGGAGCCTCCACGGGAGCTTCTCCAGCAGGCTCCTCGACAACAGGCGCCTCGACAACCGGGTCGATGAGGGTGTCGAGCTCGGCGACGACGGGCTCGATGGCCTCGGCCGCGGAAGCCAACGAGGCGTGAATCCGCTGAGCGACGTCACGGTGGAGACTCGACTGCGCGCTGCGCAATTCGGTACCGAGCGCTGCGGCTTCGGCAAGGACCTGCTTGCTGGTGACGCCGAGCAACTTCGCCAGCGCGTGTACGCGCATCTTGTCGGGAAATTCCGGGGTGGTGCTGGAATCTGATTCGGTTGGGGATTGATCGGCCACGTAAGTCTCCTCAGCCCCCGGGCGCGTCCAACCCAGAAGTCGAGTTGTCACGCGGCCACGCGGGAGCGTGCTGTGTGTACTCGCACTCAGAAGTGAGTACGAGATTGTAAGGTCTCGCTCCGCATGGTCCGCAATGCCCGTTATTCACTGCGAGCACATGAAGTGCCTGGCTGGATGGCCGTTGTCCTGTGCGCGAGCGCCTGATCATCCAGCGTGCAGAGGTCCAGGGATTTCCTGTTGACCTGGAGCAGCGATGAAAGGGCATCGAACCTAGGTGTCATCCGGTTGAACGTGCGTAAAACAAATTGCGGTTCAACTGAAAGCAGTATCCCACACCAACGCGCCTGCAACTGCAAAGGGCGCACCGATGTGGGATACGTGCCGAGAATTCGCTGTGGAGATGTGGGCCGAAGGCCCGTTCATGTGGGCCAGAGGCCCGATCGGAGATTCAGATGGACGACAGCGCGGGGAACCACAGAGCGATTTCACGCTCTGCCGACTCCACGGAGTCGCTGCCGTGAACGAGGTTCTGCTGCGCTTCGAGTCCGAAGTCGCCGCGGATTGTACCCGGAAGAGCCTTGTCGACCGGGTCGGTTCCGCCGGCCAACTGACGGAAAGCAGCGATGGCTCGGGGGCCTTCGAGCACTGCGGCCACCAGCGGACCGGAGGTGATGAACTCCAACAAGCTCGGGTAGAACGGACGCTCGGCGTGTTCTGCGTAGTGGCTACCAGCCACCTCTTCGGAAGCTACGCGGAGGTCGAGTGCTGCAATTGTCAGGCCTTTGCGCTCGATACGGCTGAGGATTTCTCCTACGTATCCACGGGCAACGGCGTCGGGCTTGATCAGTACGAGGGTGCGCTCAGTCACAGCGGACAGCCTAAATGGTCAGTCCCGCTGACCGGGAAGCAGGCCCTTGTCCATCCGGCGATTGATGTCTCTCTGCAGGTAGACGAGGTATCCCCAGACGATCCCGAAGGTGATCGCCACACCGGCGATCGACGGGTGGACGAAGAAACCGAACAGAAGGATCACCTGCAGCGCGACGTTGAACCCCATCGCCCACGGCTTGCCCTGGATGCCCGCACCCAGAATCATCAGTACCGCCAACCCGATGATGAATCCCGCGGAGGCCGCGGTGAGGCCTCCGCCGACGACCGCGACAACCGGCAAAGCCAGCAGCACGACGATCGCCTCGAGGATCAGGGTTCCGGCCATCACTCCGCGGAAGCTTTTCCACGGGTCCTTGGTCGGCGGCCCGAACTCGCCGGCAGTGTCTCCGGGCTCGTGGTCTCCGGACTCGGGATCGGCATCTGACGGGGTACTCACGCGGGGTCCTTTCCGAACAGCGTGCGGGCGGCGCCTGCGGTCACGACGGATCCCGTCACCACCACACCCGCCCCTGATACGGCCTCACCGGGTTCGGCGACCTGCTCGGCGATTTCGATCGCGACTTCCAAGGCGTCGGCAAGCACCGGCGCAACGACGACGCGCTCGTCGCCGAACTTCGCGACGGCGATGTTCGCCAGTTCTTCGACGTCCATCGCCCGGGGTGACCCGTTGTGGGTGACGACGATCTCGTCGAAGACGGATTCGAATGCAGTCAGGATGGCGTCGACGTCCTTGTCCGCCATGACGCTGACCACTCCCACGAGCTTGCGGAAGTCGAACTCGGCGGACAGTGCGGCCGCGAGAGCGCGGGCACCGTCTGGATTGTGGGCGGCGTCGAGAAAGACCGTCGGCGCACTCCGAACACGTTCGAGGCGACCAGGATTGACGATCGAGGCGAACCCGTTGCGGATTGCATCCTGATCCAGTTGTCGATCCGGACCGGCACCGAAGAACGCTTCTACGGCAGCGAGCGCGAGCGCGGCGTTGCGCGCCTGATGCTCACCGTGAAGGGGGAGGAAGATGTCGGTGTACACACCGCTCAAGCCTTGAAGTTCGAGCTGCTGTCCGCCCACCGCGATCTGGCGAGCAAGCACCTTGAACTCCGAGCCTTCACGAGCGACCGCGGCCTCCACCTCGACAGCACGCCGCAGCAATACCTCCATGACTTCGGGAGTCTGCTCGGCGATGATCGCGACGGTGTCCACCGGAACCAGGTCCTCGCGGCCCTTCTTGATGATCCCGGCCTTCTCCTCCGCGATCCCGGCCAGGTCGGTGCCCAGGTACTCGGCGTGATCGAGGCTGATCGGGGTGATCACCGCAACCTGCCCGTCGATCACGTTGGTGGCGTCCCAGCGTCCGCCGAGGCCGACCTCGACCACGGCGACGTCGACCGGCGCCTCCGCGAAGGCCGCATAGGCCATGGCGGTGAGCACTTCGAACTTGCTCATCGCCGGTCCCCCGGCTTCCTCCGACTGTGCGTCGATCATCTGCACGTACGGCTCGATCTCGCGGAACGTGTCCACGTAGAGCCGCGGCGAGATCGGATGACCGTCGATGCTGATCCGCTCGGTCGCGATCTGCAGATGAGGGCTGGTGGTTCGCCCGGTGCGACGATGCAGAGCCGTCATCAACGAATCGATCATGCGCGTCACCGACGTCTTACCGTTGGTTCCCGTGACGTGCACCGACGGATAGTTGTGCTGAGGCGAGCCCAGGACATCCATGAGCGCCTCGATACGAGTCAGTGACGGCTCGATCTTGGTCTCGGGCCAACGCTTGTCGAGTTCTGCTTCCACCAGCGCCAGTTCGGCGATGTCGACCGGAGTCGGAACCGAACTCTGAGCGTCGAATTGGGACGGCTCGTACGAACTCACTTGTCGGCCAACTCCTTCAGACGTCCCGTGATGCGCTCGATCTCTTCGACGGCGATCTGGCGACGTGTCTTGATCTTGTCGACGACGGCATCGGGCGCCTTCGCCAGGAAGGCCTCGTTCGCCAGCTTGTTGTCAGCGGTGACGAGTTCCTTCTGCGCTGCCGCGAGGTCCTTTTCGAGCCGCTTCTTCTCGGCGCCGAGGTCGATGGTGCCCGAGGTGTCGATGTCGACAGTGACGGTGCTCTGGCTCAGGCGCACCTCGACGGAGATCGACGCGGTGAATCCCTCTTCGGGTTCGGTCAGCTTGGCCAGCGCCGCCACGTAGGCGAACTGGCCGTCCATGCCGGCCTCCGAGAGCCCGGACGCACGAGCCGGGACCTTCTGGGAAGGCTTGAGTCCCTGATCGTTTCGGAATCGTCGCACCTCGGTGATCAGCTTCTGCGTGTCTTCGATCCTGGTTGCGGCCTGGGCGTCGACTGCCTCACCGGACAACGTGGGCCATTCGGCGACGACGACGGACTCGCCGCCGGTGAGCACCTTCCACAGGGTTTCGGTCACGAACGGAATGACCGGGTGCAGGAGGCGGAGCAGTGCATCGAGAACGTTGCCGAGCACGGCGCGGGTGTTCGCGGCGACGGCCTCGTCGGCGGCGAACTGCACCTTGGCGAGTTCGAGGTACCAGTCACAGACCTCGTCCCACGCGAAGTGGAACAGGCCTTCGCACGCCTTGCTGAACTCGTAGCGATCGAATGCGGCGTCCGCCTCGGCCTGGACCGTGTCGAGACGGTCGAGGATCCAACGATCGGCGTCGGTCAGTTCGCTTCGAGCGGGCAGCGGCGCGGGAGCAGCGCCGTTCATCAGAGCGAACTTGGTCGCGTTGAACAACTTGGTCGCGAAGTTGCGCGAGGACTGCGCCGAGTCCTCACCGACGGACAGGTCGCTGCCCGGGTTGGCGCCGCGTGCAAGTGTGAATCGCAGGGCGTCGGCGCCGAAACGATCGACCCAGTCGAGTGGGTCGATACCGTTGCCGCGAGACTTCGACATCTTCTTGCCGTACTGATCGCGGACCAGTCCGTGCAGGAACACGTCCTTGAACGGCATCTGCGCGCCGGACTTACCCGGACCGGCGGTGATCGACTCGTCCTCGGACACGTAGGTGCCGAACATCATCATGCGGGCGACCCAGAAGAACAGGATGTCGTAGCCGGTGACGAGAACGCTGGTGGGATAGAACTTTTCGAGTTCGGGCGTATTGTCCGGCCAGCCCATCGTCGAGAAGGGCCACAGTCCGGAGGAGAACCAGGTATCGAGGACGTCGGGATCCTGGACCCAGCCTTCCGGCGCCGTTTCGTCAGGACCGAAGCACGCAACTTCACCCTCGGGGCCGTACCAGACCGGAATGCGGTGACCCCACCAGAGCTGACGGGAAATGCACCAGTCATGCATGTTGTCGACCCAGTCGAACCAGCGTGGCTCCTGGCTCGCCGGGTGAATGACGGTGTCCCCGTTGCGAACCGCGTCACCCGCAGCCTTGGCGAGCGTCTCGACCTTGACCCACCACTGCAACGAGAGACGAGGCTCGATGGCCTCGCCACTGCGCTCGGAGTGCCCGACGCTGTG
Source organism: Rhodococcus sp. MEB032 (assembly GCF_030208925.1). NCBI lineage: Bacteria > Bacillati > Actinomycetota > Actinomycetes > Mycobacteriales > Nocardiaceae > Rhodococcus > Rhodococcus sp. MEB032. The sequence goes on along the minus strand of NZ_JARVSY010000025.1, from coordinate 125,037 downwards.
CAGGTACGGGCGCTTCTCGGCGACGACGCGTCCCTGCTCGGCGAGAGCTTCGCGAACCTTGACGCGAGCCTCGAAGCGGTCCATTCCGTCGAATTCGGTTCCGGTGTCGGCAATCTTGCCGGTCTTGTCCAGGATGGTGGGCATCGGCAGGTTGTGCCGCAGGCCCATCTCGAAGTCGTTGGGATCGTGAGCCGGCGTGATCTTCACAGCGCCGGTTCCGAACTCGGGGTCGACGTAGTCGTCGGCGATGATCGGGATCTGACGCCCGGTGAACGGATGATCGAGAGTGGTGCCGATGAGGTGCTTGTAGCGCTCGTCCTCGGGATGGACCGCTACTGCGGTGTCACCGAGCATTGTCTCGACGCGAGTGGTCGCGACGATGACGTGCGGCTCGTAGTCGTCGAGCGAGCCGTAGCGCAGGGAAACCAGCTCACCCTCGACGTCCTCGAACTTCACCTCGATGTCGGAGATCGCGGTCTGCAGCACCGGCGACCAGTTCACGAGACGCTCGGCGCGGTAGATCAGGCCCTCGTCGAACATGCGTTTGAAGACTGTCTGGACTGCGCGGGAGAGGCCCTCGTCCATCGTGAAACGATCACGACTCCAGTCGACGCCGTCACCGATGCGCCGCATCTGGCCACCGATGGTTCCACCGGATTCGCGCTTCCAGTCCCAGACCTTGTCGATGAACAGCTCGCGGCCGAAATCTTCCTTGGTCTTTCCGTCGGCAGCGAGTTGCTTCTCGACGACGGACTGCGTGGCGATACCGGCGTGGTCCATGCCTGGCAGCCACAGCACCTCGTAGCCCTGCATCCGCTTGCGACGGCTGAGCACGTCCATGAGGGTGTGATCCAGGGCATGGCCCATGTGCAGGCTGCCGGTGACGTTCGGGGGCGGCAGCACGATGGAGTAGCCGGGCTTGTCGCTGGTCGCGTCGGCCTGGAAGTACCCGGCGTCTACCCAGCCTTGATACAGATCGGCCTCTACCGCGCTGGGGTCCCAGCTCTTGGGTAGGGCGTCGGCGGGGGTCTGGGGGTTCTCTGGAGCTGCACTGGTCACCACTTGATCCTAATGACTCCCCCGTCGTGAACGAATTCGCCCGTCGGCCGCCGCAGCGCACACGAACGACTGCCCCGCAGTCCGGGGTCAGCCGAACAAACGATATTCACCGATCCGCTCCGCTGACAGGATCGCTCTGAAGGACGACCGACCAACGACCTGTGGAGCAAATATGTTGAACAACTGGAGTTCTCGCCGTCCCGGCGTTCGAACCTTGGCGGCGGCCGCGACGATCGGAGCGGCGGTTGCCCTCGTGCTTCCGGCGACTGCGTCTGCTGCCCCCGGCATCGAAGAAAGTGTGCAAGGAAGCATCGACAGTGGCAGCGCCACGATCAACGGAAGCGTCGGCGATATCGGGAACGACATCGCAAACGGCATCGCCAGCGGCAGCGTGGGCGACATCGTCGGCGGGATCGCCACTGGGAACCTCAACGACGTCCTCGGCGGCCTGAACGCCGGCTCGACCAGCGCGATGGACATCGTCAACGGCCTGGCCAGTGGCAACGTCAGGGACATTCTCAGTGGCCTGGCCAGCGGCAGCGGCGGCGGCGGATCGTTTGCGCCCACGCAGCGCTGCGACGCCTCGACCGTCTCGGGCGGCGCAGGAATCACCAGCACCAAGCACGAACTCGGCCGCGGTGGCCCGACCTCGTTCGTGCTCGGCTACGAGACCGAAAACGTCCCGGACCTGATCGAGGTGTACTACGAAGGTCGGTTGATCCACAGCACCGGATACATCGGCGACAACATCAACGAGGGAACTGGTTCAGCTGTCGTCAACGTGCCCGCCGGTGGGGCGTCGTCCGTTCTGGTTCGCGTCACGGGCCCTGACCACACCGAGTGGTCGTACACCGTTCGTTGCCCCGGCGCCTGATTCCGGTCCGGATCCACGCGAAGACGCTCGTGCCTCGTTCGGTGTTTCATCCGAACGAGGCACGCGCGGGTTCAGCCCAGAATCTCCGGTAGCGCGACATCTTCGCCGAGAACGTGCTCGGAGAGGAACGCGGTGACCACCTCGTACCAGATCTTGGTGTGCTGCGGCATGAGCACCCAATGATTCTCGTCGGGGAAGTAGAGGAAGCGATGGTCCGTTTTCCCGTCGTCGTCGGCGGGCAGACCTGACTCGGCAAGCAGTTCGTACCAGAGTCGCAAGCCCTCACCGATCGGAACCCGGTAGTCCTTGTCGCCATGGATGACCAGCATCGGAGTCGTGATGTCCGCGACGTACAGATGCGGCGAATTCTCGACGGCCATCTCAGGCGACATCTCGCGCTGCCAGTACCAGGCAGCGTCCGTCGTCGGGCCGAATTGATCGAGTGCCCACAGACTCGCGTGGGTGACGATGGCGTCGAAACGGTTGGTATGTCCGGCAATCCAGTTGGCCATGTAACCACCGAACGAACCACCCATCGCGCCGGTTCGCTTGGGGTCGATCTCGGGCTGGGCGACAGCAGCATCGGTGATCGCCATCAGATCGGTGAAGGGCGCCTTGCCCCACTGACCCCACCCCCGCTGGACGAAGTCCTGGCCGTATCCGGTCGAGAGCGCGGGATCTGGTAGCAGTACTGCATAGCCCTTGGCGACGAGCAGCCACGGATTCCACCGCCAGGACCAGGTGTTCCACGAACCGAGTGGGCCGCCGTGGACCCAGAGAAGCAATGGCACCGGTGCATGCGGCGCGGCGCCCGTCGGCAGCGCCAACCAGCTACGCACCGTCGAACCGTCCTCGGCACGCGCGGTGATCTCGGTCAGTGTTCCCGGCAGCTCCGGCAAAGTGTCGGGCCCACGAAGTGCGGTGATCTCACCTGATCGCAGATCGACCCGCACCACGTGCGGGGGCGCTTCGTACGAGGCTCGCAACGCGTAGATCGACTCACCGTCCGGCGCCACTCGAACGTCGGTGTACGCCGCGTCGTCGGCTGTCAGGCGCACTGGTTGGCCCCACAGGTCGATGGTGAAGATCGGACCGCGGCCGCCGTCGTCAGCGGTGACGACCAGCCCGGATCCGTCGGGTAGCCAGGCAAGTGAGGTAGGCCAGCGATCCCAGCCGTCGGCGACGCCGGTCACGGCACCGGATCCGAAGTCGTAGAGCTGCAGAGTCATTCGTGGTGCGGACTCCGGTGTGGTGAGTGTCTCCCGGATGAACGCGAGCTTGGTTCCGTCCGGCGAGAGCACCGGGTTGTAGACGTCCGCGTCGGCCTCGTCGACAAGCGTGACTCGGTCACCGGTCACCGTATCGATCCGAACCAACGTCGATCGGCGGGCGGCACTCGCATCGCCGACAGTCCACGTGGTCACGACGAAGAGACCGTCGTCGGAAATCGTGGTCGACGTCTCCCGCAGCGCTGTGCCTGCCGTCGGTGTGATGTCCCGCAACTCGACGGATTCCTTCGAATCCGTCTCGGCCACAACCAGATGCGGATGATCGGGGCCCAGGTCGTGGTCCCAGTGGCGCACCGGATAACCGGTGTGCAGCATCGCCGTGACTTTCTTGTCCTTGCGCGCCGATCGCACCTGATCGTCCTGGTCGAGGCTGATCGCCGAAGCCATGACCGACGTCTGGGCCACGAACGTCGGCGCCGCCTTCGCCGCTGATACCGACGAGACACCACCGGGACGCGAGATCAGCAGCTGAGCTTCTCCGCCCGCCGCTGGTAGGCGCCAGAGTGCTGGTTGCGGATCACTCTCGCCCGGCACGGCTCGCGTGGCAGTGAAGAGCACGTCGCCGTCGAACGCGAAGGCAGCACCGGACTCGCTGGTCGAACCCCAGGTCAACCGACGCGCAGGACGCCGGCCTTCCGGGTCGATCTCCCACAACGAGGACACGTATTCGGCGCTCTTGTCGTCGAGAACGGCGCGCGCGCAGATCAGCAGCGAGCCGTCAGGTGACAACACCAGGCCGGACAACCTGGCCAGAGCGATGTAGTCGTCGAGTTCGTCGAACGGTGTGCCTGCGTGGAGCTCGGGAATCTGGGTCACCACTAGTTCGTATCACGCGCCCCGCGGTTGACGCATCATTGCGTAGATCGTCGGCCCGCCGCCTGGCATGACGATGTCACGGGTCACTTCGAAACCGAAGCGGTTGTAGTACGGGATGTTCGATTCCTTGCTGCTCTCGAGGTAAGCGTCGACATGTTGACGGTCACAACGCTCCAACCGAGAGTTCAGCAGCGCTTTGCCGTATCCCCCACCGCGCGCCGCGCTGCCGGTCCCGACGGTCGCGAGATACCAGTGCGGCGAATTCGGGTGTGCTCCTTCGAGAACGGAGCTGACCTCGGCCGCGTGTCGAAGCCCCCTGCCGAAGACACGCACCATTGCGGGCAGGCTCACGAGCCCGGAAATCCACGACTGCTTCCACCGCCCCGGCGGATCCCACAGAGTTGCCCCGCCGATCAGGCCGTTGTCGTCGGTGGCCACCTCGACGCCGCCCCCGGCGAGGTGGTGGTAACGAGCTTCTGCGGCAAACAGTTTCGTCAGGCGATCAGCCCTGGTGGCCTCGTCCGGCAACATCCACGCCATCAAGGGATCATCTTCGAACGCCTCGGCCAACACTGCCGATAGTGCCGGAATATCGGATCGGACAGCCGGCCGTACGTGTACACCCATGAGGCGAGAGTACCGCCGACTGTCCGAATCACTGGACTTTGAACAGCGCTGTCCTTGAACCGATCAGACGAGCAAGCCCGCAATCCGCGGCGGAATCTGTTCGAGCGCGTACGGCAAGCTCAGTACGGTGCTCCACGTCATGGCTTCGGCAGCAGCGTCTTCCAGAATGATCGCGCGGCCGTCCTTCACGACGTCGAGTTCCTGGTAGATCGGGGTCTTGTCCAGCTCCGCGCGAAGCTTGTCGCCGTAGCCGCCACCGGCGTACCAGACGAGTACGTCGACGTCCGCGAGCGAGAGTTGCTCGGTGCTGATCTCGGCGAAGTTACCCGTGATCTGATCGGTGACAGGCGGATTCACGAATCCGAGTTCGGTGAAGAACCGCACCTTCGGGTCTTCCGGTCCGTAGACCCCGAACTGCCCCGGCCCCTTCAACGCGCCGACCAGAACGGTCTTGCCGGCAAACGCCGGATTGGCCGTCTTCACGTCGGCGAACTTCTGGTCGACGCCGGCGATCAGCTCGGTGGCCTTACCCTGCTGCCCCAACGCTTCGCCGATGATGGTCGTCTGGTTCTGCCAGGGGATTCCGTAATCCGCGAACTCCTTGGGCTGCGCCACCGTCGGCGCAATGGCACTGAGTTTGTCGTATTGCGCCTGAGTGAGCCCGGAGTAGGTGCCGACAATGAGGTCGGGTGTCGTGGCAGCGACCTTCTCCATCTGAATGGTGGTGCCCGCAGTTCCGATGATCTCGGGAGTCGCCCCGTTCAGCAGCGGCTGCGCCCAGGGCCACACTCCGTAGGGGTAATCGCCGTACCAGTCGAAGGTTCCGACCAAGGTCCCACCGAGCGCCAGGATCGCATCTTGATCGTTGTATCCGACACTGACGATCCGCTGCGGATCCTTGGGCAACTCCGTAGCCCCGAACTTGTGGGTGATCGATTCCGCAGAGTCACCGCTGGGAGGTGTGTCCTCGTCGTTCGAACTGGAGCAGGCTGCGGCGAATGCCAGCAACGCTCCCGACGTGCCGATCAGAAATCCGCGCCGGGTCAGCCGACCTGCGTCCGTTCGATCCATGTTCCTACCCCTTAAAGTCTGCTGGTTCGGTAGGTAAGGCTAGCCGATGAAAGCTTCATTCCGGCTAGTTCGACCGGCCCATTCGATGGCAGTACCGCGCCGTTCGGGCCACTATGGAGACATGACGCGCCAGGGCCCCTCGAAGGACATCGACGAATCGGATCTCGAAGTCACGCACCCCAAGGACTACGCCGCCGGAGTTCCGGCCGTTCTGGTGTCGCTGCAACGAGGAATCGAGCAGATGGGAGCCTTGCGGACCGCCCGAACGCTCACCAGACTCAACCAGCGACACGGCTTCGACTGCCCGGGGTGTGCGTGGCCGGAGACTCCCGGACATCGCAAGCCCGCCGAATTCTGCGAGAACGGAGCGAAAGCTGTTGCCGAGGAAGCAACGCTTCGCACCGTCACACCCGAATTCTTCGCGGAGCACTCGATCGCCGATCTCGAAGGCAAGACCGACTACTGGCTCGGACAGCAGGGGCGACTGACGCACCCGATGGTCCTGACGCCGGGAGCAACCCATTACCGGCCGATCGACTGGGACGGCGCGTACGCACTGATCGCCGAACATCTGAACGGCCTCGCATCGCCGGACGAAGCGGTGTTCTACACCTCCGGTCGCACGTCCAACGAAGCCGCGTTTCTCTACCAGTTGATGATTCGCAGCTACGGCACCAACAACATGCCCGACTGTTCCAACATGTGTCACGAGTCGTCCGGAAGCGCACTGACCGAATCCATCGGCATCGGCAAAGGCTCGGTGACGGTTCCCGACCTCGAGAACGCCGATCTCATCCTCATCGCCGGACAGAACCCCGGCACCAACCACCCTCGAATGCTCTCCACACTCGAGAAGGCAAAGAGCAACGGCGCCAAGATCATTGCCATCAATCCTCTGCCCGAGGCGGGATTGCGCAGGTTCAAGGATCCACAGAAGGTGTCCGGCGTGATCGGGCACGGAGTCGACATCGCGGACGAGTTCCTGCAGATCCGGCTGGGCGGCGACATGGCGCTGTTCCAAGGCCTGGGGAAGCTGCTGCTCGAGCAGGAAGATCGCGCTCCCGGGACGGTCGTCGACCGTGCCTTCGTCGACCGGTACTGCGCCGGTTGGGACGAATACGAGAAGCACATCCGCGCGGTCGATCTCGACACGGTACTCGAGGCAACGGGTCTGTCGATGGCACAGCTCGAGGAAACGGCGGCCGCACTTGCCCGATCCGAGCGAACCGTCACCTGCTGGGCCATGGGCATCACTCAGCACACACACGGAGTCGCCACCATCGAAGAAGCAGTCAACCTGCTGCTCATGCGTGGAATGATGGGCAAACCCGGTGCCGGGGTCTGTCCGGTGCGAGGACACTCCAATGTCCAGGGTGACCGCACGATGGGCATCTGGGAAAAGATGCCGGAAGAGTTCCTGGCCGCGCTCGACACCGAGTTCTCGATCTCGAGCCCCCGCAAGCACGGATGGGACACCGTCGACGCGATCCGCGCCATGAACGCAGGCAAGGCAAGCTTCTTCATGGCGATGGGCGGCAACTTCATCCAGGCCAGCCCGGACACCGCAGCGACTGAAACAGCGTTGCGTCAATGCGAACTCACCGTGCAGGTGTCCACCAAGCTGAACCGCAGTCACGTCGTCCACGGGCAGACCGCGATCATCCTCCCCACCCTCGGACGCACCGACCTCGACGTCCAAGCCGGCGGAAAGCAGCTTGTCTCCGTGGAGGATTCGATGTCCATGGTGCACCTGTCGCGCGGACGCCTCACACCGGTCAGCCCCTACCTGCGTAGCGAAGTCGCCATCATCTGCCAACTCGCCCGCGAACTACTCGGCAACGATCACTCCGTCCGCTGGTCGGCCTTCGAGGGCAACTACGATCTGATCCGCGATTCCATCTCACGGGTAGTGCCAGGCTGCGAAAACTACAACTCCCGCGTTCGAGAGCCAGACGGATTCCAACTCCCCCACCCGCCGCGTGACTCGCGTGAGTTCCGCACGCACACCGGCAAAGCCAACTTCGGCGTGAACGACCTGCACTGGATACCCACTCCGAGTGGGCGCCTGATTCTGCAGACGATGCGCAGCCACGACCAGTACAACACCACGATCTACGGCCTCGACGACAGATACCGCGGCATCAAGGGCGGACGCAAAGTCATCCTCGTCAACGCCGAAGACATCACCGCGCTCGGATTCCGTGACGGCGATCTCGTCGACATCGTGTCCGAGTGGACAACACCCGACGGCACAGTCGAAGAGCGTCGGGTCACGGAATTCCGCATCGTCTCCTACGACACCCCGCGCGGCAATGCTGCGGCGTACTACCCCGAGACAAATCCGCTCGTTCCCCTCGAACACGTTGCAGCCAAGTCGAACACGCCGGTGTCGAAGGCCGTCACCGTTCGACTCGAAGCATCGGGCGCCTGAGATGGGACGAGTCACCGCACGAACACCGGTCGTTCGAATCTCGGGTGATCGGGTCGTCACGCGCCCCGACACGCTGGCCGTCGAGGAACCACTCGAAATGAGAGTTGGCGGTCAGGTGCTGGCAGTGACGATGCGGACCCCCGGCAACGACGTCGATCTCGTGCACGGATTCCTTCTCAGCGAAGGTGTCATCGCCACCCGCGACGACGTGAGCGTCGTCCGCTACTGCGACGGCGTCGACGAATCCGGTGCGAACACGTACAACGTCCTCGACATCGCTCTCGCTCCCGGAGTGCCGTTGCCCGACCACACCACCGACCGCAACACCGTCGTCAGTTCCGCGTGCGGAGTGTGCGGCAAGACCTCGCTCGACGCCGTCCGAACCACGACGCGACATCCGCTGGTCGGTGACACGACTTCCGTCACCTCGACCATCCTGTCGGCCATGCCGGTCACACTGCGGGAGAGCCAACGGATCTTCGAGCGCACCGGTGGCCTGCACGCGGCCGGATTGTTCACCGCCACCGGCGAACTCCTGGCACTGCGCGAGGATGTCGGCCGTCACAACGCCGTCGACAAGGTGATCGGTTGGGCCATCACCGACGGCCGAGTGCCCCTCTACGACACGATCTTGATCGTCAGCGGTCGGGCGTCGTTCGAACTCGTCCAGAAGGCCGTCATGGCCGGCATTCCGATCCTCGGTGCTGTCTCCGCGCCGTCGTCGCTGGCCGTGGAACTAGCGCAGGAGTCCGGGCTGACTCTCGCCGGTTTCATCCGCGGCGATTCGATGAACGTCTACTCGCACCCGCACCGAGTCGAGGTCACGTCGAACTCGCACGCAACTGAGCCGACAGTCGCACAGCGGAGTTGACTTCCCCGTAGCCCTCGTATCCACCCACCCGCTGCACGACCTCGAAGAACAGGTCTCCCCCGACGGTCGGGGTGAACAGGTGGAAGAACTCGCCGTGAGCGTCTGCGTCGTAAAGAATTCCGGTGCTGCGCATCCGGTCGAGCAGTTCCGGATTCAGTCCGAAACGCGCGTCCAGATCGTCGTAGTAGTTCGGGGAAATGGGTAGCGGAGCAAATCCCCAGTCCTGCATGGACGCAGCGGCACCGAAGATGTTCTCACACGCGAAGGCGACGTGGCTGACGCCGCCGCGACGGACCGTCGGCAGCCCACTTCGACTTCCCTCCACCATGTTCAGCGAGATGCGCAGGGTATGTCCGTCACCGCCTTGAACGAGCGTGAGCGCCTGGCTTCGCATGAGGCCGACAGAATCGGTGACGTCCTGCCCCTCGTGTGGTTGCATCTCGAACACGGACCGCAGGAGCAGCATGATGCCGTCCCAGCTCTCGGCCGGAACCGCCAGTGCCACGTGGTCGATCCCGGTGAACACTGCGCCCTGTTCACGATTGCGCTCGGCGGGCAGCGGGTAGATCTCGAATGCCGATTCCCACGCTGCAGCGCTGCCGGGGCCACGAAGGTCGATCGATGTCGCATCTGTGACCTTCAGGCGTACGACGTCCGGTACCTCGGAGTTCTCGTCGCTCGACCCCGGCAACTGCACGCGCGTCGCCGGCACTTCGAGAGCCAGAGCGCGCTCTCCCCACACCTCGGGTTCGGTTGCCCGGATGCCGATCTGAGTCAGAACCGGTAGATCCGCAGGCAGCCCGGGCGCCGTCCACACCGTGCCCGCAGTCGCATCCACGGCAACGGTGAGCGGTCCGTGCCGCCACAACTGCAAATCGTGATCGTGGTGCCGTCCGACAAGATGAAAACCGACGCGGGAGAGCATCGAGTGCACCTGGTCCTGTTTAGCCGGACCCGCAGCGATTCGCAGAGACACGATCCCTTCGAGCGGGGTGCGCTCCGGGGCGGTGAACAGCGTGGGTCCACCGGCGGCAGGGTTCGCGGCAGCGACCTGTTCTTCCAGATGCAGGAGCGACCGATGAGCGTCGATTGCCGTCCGCTGGGTGTCGGCGCGGCGGAATACGTCGTTGAAGATCTCGAGCGACCACGGTCCGTCGTAACCGGTGGCGTAGACATGCTGAGCGAACGCATTGAGATCGAAGCTGCCCTGCCCCGGGAAGTTTCGGTGATGCCGGCTCCACTGGAGGATGTCCATCGCCAAGAACGGAGCGTCCGCCAACTGGAGGAAGAAGATCTTCTCGCCGGGAATCTCGCGAATTCCGGCGGGATCGTCACCGCGCGAGAGGATGTGAAAGCTGTCCAGACAGGTACCGAGCGAAGGATGGTCGACGCCCTCGACGATCTGCCACGCATGGCCGTACGTGTTGACGTGGGCACCCCACGCGAGCGCCTCATAGGCAACCTTCTTGCCGTGCTCGGACGCCAGTTCGGCGAGAGCTCCGAATTGCTCTGTCAACTGACCGTCATCGTGACTTGCGGTCGGCAGGGGCGAGGAGCACACCAGGAGCGTCTCGCACCCCAGTTGATCCATGAGCTCGAATTTGCGTTGCACTCGAACAAGATTCCGAGCAAATTGGGCCTCGTCCACCGTGTCGAAGTCACGGAACGGCTGATACAGATCGAGGGTCAAGCCCAGATCCGCAGCCCTCGTTCGTAATTCCTTCGGGGACCACGGCGAAGCAACAAAATCCGGCTCGAACACCTCGAAGCCGTCGAAGCCGGCAGCAGCGATGGCGTCGAGCTTCTCCTCGAGAGTGCCACTGAGCGATACCGTCGCGATCGACGTCCGGACCGGGGCACTCACAGCGCTGCCGCAGTCTGTTCGCCGTGTACAAGTTCCGTCATGTGCGCGAGCATGCGCTTACTGTCGGGCTCGATGCCCGTGAAGATCCGGAACGCGTCGACGGCCTGGAAGACAGTCATTCCGCCTCCGCTGAGCGTCGGGGCTCCGATCAACCTTGCCTGACGCAACAGTTCGGTTTCGAGTGGACGGTAGACGATTTCGGCCACCCACAGATCAGGGCGAAGCAGATCTGGCGAGAACGCCATTCCGGGATGAGCCGCCATTCCCATCGGCGTCGCGTGGATCAATCCGTTTGCCTTGCCGAGCACTTCGGCGAGGTCGCTCGTATGCCGCGCCTCGACAACCTGCGCCGGAAACTGCTGCGCGAAGGTTTGTGCAAGTTCCTGCGCGCGAGGCAGGCTCGAATCGACCAACGTCAGTGTCCCGACGCCACGGGTGAGCGCGGCATAGGCAACCGCCGCACCGGCTCCGCCGGCACCGAGCTGCACGACACGATCGAGCTGTGCTCCGGGAAGTCCGTCGTCGAAATTTCGGCCGAAGCCCGACCAATCGGTGTTGTGTCCGATCGCCTTGCCGGAGTCGAAGAGGACCGTGTTCACCGCGCCGAGCCGGCTCGCATCGGGCGAGAGCTCGTCGAGGTGCTCGATCACCAACTGCTTGCACGGGTGAGTGATGTTGAGGCCGCGGAACCCGAAACGTCGTGCATAGGTAAGAAGTTCACCGATGTCCGACGGCGCCATGCCCATCACGTCGAGATCGAGGATGCGGTAGACGTACGGAAGACCCTGTCTGCGCCCTTCTTCCTCGTGCATGATCGGAGTCAAAGAGGCTCCGATTCCGGTGCCGATCAGACCGCAGAGCATCGAATCGCTCATCAGTTCTTCCCTTCTCGGATGCAGACGAATTCGACTGCGGCGCTGTATCCGTCGATTCCCAATCCACAGATGACGGCGTCGGCGATGCCGGAGACATACGAGTGGTGACGGAATTCTTCGCGACTGTGGATGTTGCTGATGTGCACCTCCACGACGGGGGCATCGAGTGTGACCAGAGCGTCACGCAACGCAACGGAGGTATGCGAGTACCCACCGGGATTGATGACGATGCCCGCGACTCTTCCCCTGGCCTCGTGGATCCAATCGATCAGTTGGCCCTCGTGGTTCGACTGCCTTGCCTCGACCACCGCTCCGAACTTCGCGGCCGCCGCTTCACAGCGGGAAACGACGTCGTCCAGCGTGTCTCTCCCGTAGAACTCCGGTTGGCGCTGGCCCAACAAATTCAAGTTGGGCCCGTTGAGGACCAGGACCGGTAGAGATGAAGTCATCAGGGGCACCTCGGGGTTGACGCTCGAAACTAATGTACGAACTAGTGAGTTAGTTCACTGGACGTTACTCCCCCGACGCGGACTCGACAAGCAAAGTCGACAAACTGCTGACAGATAGAGTGAGCACATGGTTTCCGAGCAGTCAGTGAACTCCGTGGTGTCGAAGCCGGAGAAACGACGCCGAAACAGCGATCTGACCAGGGTGAACATCATCGCCGTCGCCACCGAGGAGTTTGCCGACAAAGGCTTTGCCGGCGCCCGAGTGGACGAGATCGCAACCAAGACTCACACCACCAAGCGCATGATCTACTACTACTTCACCGACAAGGAAGGGCTGTACAAGTCCGTCCTCGAACACGCGTACAGCGTCATTCGTGCGCAGGAACGTGAACTCGACCTCGAGGGATTGAAACCCACGGCAGCAGTCCGCGCCTTGGCCGAACTCACCTTCGACCACCACGAACAACACCCGAACTTCATTCGGCTGGTAGCCAACGAGAACATGCTCCGCGGTGAGCACATCGAGAAATCCGAGCTACTCAGCGGTCTCGGCGCCCCCGCCGCCGACCTGGTCTCGCAGATCCTCCACGACGGACAGCAGTCGGGAGCATTCCGCTCCGACGTAGATGCTCTCGATATTCACATGTTGATCAGCAGTTACTGCGTCTTTCGTATCGCCAATCGTTACACCTTCAAAGCGCTCTTCGACCGCGACCTGACCGACTCGACGCATCGTGAGCATCTTCGAACCATGCTCGGGGACATGGTTGTTGCCTTCCTGACCTCGAAGGCGCCGTCCTGACCCACCCCGAAGTCCGAAAAATCCCCCTACGGTGGTGAGTGGAACTCACAGCTGCCACCGGGAGGAATGACGTGACCGAGAATTACGTAGACGGGCTTTCACTCGAGGAGAAGGCGTCGTTGACGTCGGGCTCGGATTTCTGGCACAGCCAGTCCGTTCCCGGAATCGAATCGATACTCCTGACCGACGGTCCGCACGGAGTCCGGAAACAACCCGAGGGCGGCGACGCACTCGGACTCGGCCACAGCATTCCAGCGACATGTTTCCCACCGGCGGTCGGGTTGGGCTCGTCGTGGAACCTCGACCTCATCCGCCAGGTCGGTGAGGCTCTGGGCGACGAGGCCAAAGCCGAACAGGTCTCGGTCCTCCTCGGCCCAGGCATCAACATCAAACGATCACCCTTGTGTGGCAGGAATTTCGAATACGTCTCCGAGGACCCATTCCTCTCCGGCCGCGTCGCGGCAGCGCTGATCACCGGCATCCAGTCTCGCGGCGTCGGAACCTCGCTCAAGCACTTCGCTGCCAACAACCAAGAACACGACCGGATGAGAGTCAGTGCCGACGTCGACGAACGGACACTGCGCGAGATCTATCTGGCCGGCTTCGAATACGCCGTCAAGACCGCGGCCCCGACGACGGTCATGTGCTCGTACAACAAGATCAACGGTGTGTACTCGAGCCAGAACCATTGGCTGCTCACCGAGGTACTCCGCGAACAGTGGGGCTTCGACGGCCTCGTCGTTTCGGACTGGGGAGCGGTCAACGACCGCGTGGCGGCACTCGCCGCGGGCCTCGACCTGGAAATGCCGCCGACCGGAACCGATACCCAGATCGTCGACGCCGTGCGCGGCGGCGACCTGGACGAATCAGTGCTCACCACTGCCGCCGAGCGCCTGGCGACGCTGGTGGCACGCACCGCCGCCGCGCGCACCGAAGGCCACACGTACGACGTCGAGCGTCACCACGAACTGGCACGGACCGCTGCAGCGGAGTCCGCTGTCTTGCTGGCCAACGACGGAGAACTACTGCCGCTGACCCCTGGCGGGCAAACCGTCGCGGTGATCGGCGAATTCGCGTGCAGCCCGCGGTACCAGGGAGCCGGCAGTTCACAGGTGGTCCCGACCAAGCTCGACAATGCCTTGGACGCGATCCTCGACCTCGAAGGCGCCGACCGCGTCACTTTCGCACCGGGCTTCACCTTCGACGGCACTCCGGACGACGACATGGTCACCGAGGCTGTCGACGCCGCACGCCGCGCCGACGTCGCGGTGCTGTTCCTCGGACTACCGTCCGCCACGGAATCCGAAGGATTCGACCGAACCGACATCGAACTGCCGGCTGACCAGATCGCCCTGCTGGAAGCGGTCCACGGCGCGAACCCGAACACGGTCGTCGTGCTCGCCAACGGCGGTGTGGTTGCGATCGAGCCTTGGAAGGATCATGCCGCCGCAATCCTCGAGGGCTGGCTACTCGGCCAGGCGGGCGGCTCGGCGATTGCCGATCTTCTGTTCGGCATCACGAATCCGTCCGGCCGCCTGACGGAGACCATTCCGCTTCGCCTCCAAGACAATCCGTCGTATCTGCATTTCCCGGGATCACAGCAGCACGTCCGCTACGGCGAAGGTCTGTACGTGGGATACCGCTACTACGACTCCGCGCTGCGCGAAGTGGCGTACCCGTTCGGGTTCGGGCTGAGCTACACCACCTTCGACATCACCGATACCTCCGTCGAGGCCGGTGAAAACTCCGCCGAAGTGACCGTCACCGTGCGCAACAGCGGCGACCGATCGGGCAGCAGCGTCGTTCAGGTCTACGTCCACGACGCCTCGGCAAGCATCGATCGACCCGCGCAGGAATTGAAAGGCTTTGCCAAGGTCCACCTCGACCCCGACGAATCCGCGACTGTGACCATCACGCTCGACAGCAGGGCATTTGCCTATTGGTCTGTCACGGAAAAGGACTGGGCGATCGAGGCCGGCGACTACGAGATCCGCGTCGGCTTCTCGTCTCGGGACATCGCAACCACCGACACGATCACCCTGGCCGGGAACGTCGGCGTCGGCACGCTCGACGCCATGTCGACCATCGGCGAATGGCTCGCCCATCCCGTCGGCAGCGCAGTTCTCGGCGCCGCCATGGCTGCCGCAGCGGGCGACGGTGCACAGGCGGTCAGCCCCGAGATGATGGCACTCGCAGGCTCGATGCCGCTCGGAAAACTCGCCACCTTCGGCCTCGGGATCACCGAGGAACAGGTGGAGCAGTTGGTGGCGGCCGCCGCGCAGCCAGGCTCCTGACTCCCTGAACTGCGGTTTCGACGAGCGGCGTGACCGCCAGTAGATTTTTATGAACTATTTGGTTAATAATCTTGTGTAGTTGCTGTGGCGTCGGTTACATTCCTTGTATCGCTCTCCGCACAGACGTTCTTTATACGAACACAATCGGCGGATGTAGAGCCTCCACGACGCTTCCACCCAGGAGATGAGCATGTCAGCTAGCACGGTTACACCGTCCGGGCCCGAGGCGGGATCCTTGGCAAGGCCGGATACGACCAAGGTCAAGCGCGCCGCAACATCGTCGTTTCTCGGCAGCATGCTCGAGTACTACGACTTCTACATCTACGCCTCCGCCGCTGCGCTCATCTTCCCCACGGTGTTCTTCCCGGACAGCGGACATGCGGCTCTGCTTTCGCTGGCCACCTTCGGTGTCGCGTACGTCGCGCGTCCCCTCGGCGCTGTAGTCCTCGGTCATTTCGGTGACCGCGTCGGCCGCAAGAAGATCATGCTGCTCACGCTCATCATGATGGGCGCAGCAACATTCCTCATCGGATGTATTCCCAGCGCAGATTCGATCGGAGTTCTTGCACCGATCCTTCTTGTCTTGATGAGAATCGCTCAGGGCATCTCCGCCGCTGGCGAACAGAGTGGCGCCAGCTCACTGACGCTCGAACATGCCCCCGAAGGCCGACGCGCGTTCTTCTGCAGTTGGACCCTCAACGGCACCCAGGCCGGCTTCATCCTCGCCAGCCTCGTATTCCTGCCCATCGCCGCGCTCCCCGACGACATCCTCTACACGTGGGGCTGGCGAATCCCGTTCTGGGGCAGCCTGATCGTTCTGGTCGCGGCATACATCATGCGTCTCAAGCTCGAAGAGCCCGAAGAGTTCACCGAGCAGCAGGAGTCGAAGGCCGTCGCCAAATTGCCTGTTGCCGATCTTCTTCGCACCCACAGCGCAAATCTGATTCGCGTGATCTGCTGCGCTTTCATCGCCGTCGTCTCGACCATCTTCTCCGTCTTCGGTCTCGCTTTCGCCACCACCGAAGAAGTGGGGATTCCGAAGTCGACCATGCTCTGGGTTGCCATCGCAGCCAACGCCGTAGCCCTGCTCAGTCAGCCCGCCTGGGCGATGCTCTCCGACCGGATCGGTCGCAGGCCGCTGTTCATCGGTGGCGCCCTCGGTAGCGCGGTGTTCATCTACGTGTACTTCGGCGCAATCGCCAGCGGCAACGTTCCCCTGATCTTCCTCGCCGCAATCGGATTGATGTCCGTCTTCTACGCTGCCCCGAATGCCATCTGGCCGTCGTTCTACTCCGAGATGTTCAACACCAAGGTCCGCTACTCGGGCATTGCGATCGGCACCCAGGTCGGCTTCGCCCTCGCAGGCTTTGCCCCCGCCATCGGCAACGCCCTCATGGGCGGCGACAAGACACACTGGATGCCCGTTGCCATTCTGACTTCGGTGGCCTGCGTCATCTGCGCGATCTCGGCGTTCACCGCCAAGGAGACTTTCCGCACCCCCCTCAAGGAGCTCGGCAACCCGATCTAGCCGACCACCCCACAGACACCCTGCACGAACGACTGTGTTGCGCGAACGACTGTGGCCCGGCATCTCGCGAGAGATACCGGGCCACAGTCGTTTTGAGTTTTCTACGCCGTCTTGTCGCGACGCTCGCCACGTTCCGGCTTACGCGGAACGATGGTCGGAAGTACGTTGTCGTTGACGGTCTCCGCGGTGACGACCACCTTTTCGACGTCGTCACGGCTGGGGATGTCGTACATCACCGGAAGAAGAACCTCTTCCATGATGGCGCGCAGGCCACGAGCGCCGGTTCCACGCAAGATCGCCTGATCGGCGATAGCGTCGAGCGCTTCTTCGGTGAACTCGAGTTCTACGCCGTCCATGTCGAACAGGCGACGATACTGCTTGACGAGAGCGTTCTTGGGCTCCGACAGGATCTGAACGAGCGATTCCTTGTCGAGGTTGGTCACCGACGCGATCATCGGCAGTCGGCCGATGAACTCCGGAATCAGACCGAACTTGATCAAATCCTCCGGCATGACCTCGGCGAAACGATCGACCGTATCCAGTTCGGCCTTCGACCGAACCTCGGCACCGAATCCGATACCGCGCTTGCCGACACGATCGGAGACGATCCGCTCGAGACCTGCGAAAGCGCCCGCGACGATGAACAGCACGTTCGTGGTGTCGATCTGAATGAATTCCTGGTGCGGATGCTTACGGCCACCCTGCGGCGGGACGCTTGCCTGCGTACCTTCGAGGATCTTCAGCAACGCCTGCTGAACACCTTCGCCGGACACGTCACGCGTGATCGACGGGTTCTCGCTCTTACGGGCGATCTTGTCGACCTCGTCGATGTAGATGATTCCGGTCTCGGCGCGCTTGACGTCGTAGTCGGCAGCCTGAATCAGCTTGAGCAGAATGTTCTCGACGTCCTCACCGACGTAACCGGCCTCGGTCAACGCCGTCGCGTCAGCGATGGCGAACGGGACGTTGAGCATCTTCGCGAGAGTCTGAGCGAGATACGTCTTGCCACAGCCGGTGGGGCCGAGCATCAAGATGTTGGATTTCGCGAGCTCAACCGTCTCACCCCGCGCGTCACGGCCCTTGTCGCCGGCCTGAATGCGCTTGTAGTGGTTGTAGACGGCCACGGCCAACGTCCGCTTGGCGGAGTCCTGACCGATGACGTAGTTCTCGAGGAATTCTCGGATCTCCGCAGGCTTGGGAAGCTCGTCGAGCTTGACCTCGCTCGATTCGGCCAATTCCTCTTCGATGATCTCGTTGCAGAGGTCGATGCACTCGTCGCAGATGTACACCCCGGGTCCTGCAATGAGCTTTTTGACCTGCTTCTGACTCTTACCGCAGAAAGAGCACTTGAGCAGATCCCCGCCGTCGCCGATGCGTGCCATCTCGTGAGGTCCCTACTTTCCATCATGTACGTGCACTCGCCGCCACTCGATCGGTCGAGACGCTCCGCAGTACTTCGGTAGTTGTCAGATCAGACAAACTGATCGAACAAATCTGGTCGAACAATCGCAGAACGCCGGTCGAGAACCAGCCCGTGAAGTGACGGTACCCGCAGATCCCGAACGGGGTCGACCTGTTCTCGGCGTTTCGTCTGCGGATAAAAAAGAAAAGAGTCGAGATTTCAGCCTGGCAAGCGCTCCACCAGGCACTTCTCGACGTGTCCGCCTCGTGTCGGGAATCGGGTAACAGATCCTCGACACGAGGCGGAAATCGACTACTTCTGTGCGCTGAGCTTCCGGTAAGCCAGCACGTCGTCGATGATGCCGTACTCCTTGGCCTGCTCGGCCGTGAGGATCTTGTCGCGATCGGTGTCGACGCGGATGGTCTCCGGATCCTTACCCGTGTGCAGCGACAGCGTGCTCTCCATGAGCCGACGCATACGCTCGATCTCCGCAGCCTGGATCTCCAGATCGGAAACCTGACCCTGGATGCCGCCCGTAGCCGGCTGGTGGATCAGAATGCGCGAGTTGGGGAGCGCGAAGCGCTTGCCCGGCGTACCGCCGGCCAGAAGCACGGCAGCTGCCGAAGCAGCCTGACCGAGGCAGACGGTGGAAATGTCGGCACGGACGTACTGCATCGTGTCGTAGATCGCCATCAGCGCGGTGAAAGAACCACCGGGCGAGTTGATGTACATCGTGATGTCGCGGTCCGGATCCTGCGATTCGAGAACCAGCAACTGCGCCATGAGGTCGTTGGCGGACACGTCGTCGACCTGCGAGCCGAGGAAGATGATGCGCTCCTCGAACAGCTTGTTGTACGGGTCGGACGTCTTGACGCCGTAGCTGGTCTGCTCCGTGAACTGGGGCAGGATGTAACGCGATTGGGGGCCCGACGGCGCCTGGCCGCCCAGCGAGTTAGCTCCGAAAAGATTGGTCATCAGTTCTCCAAAGTATGAATTGGGCAGCGAAAGGACGGGCGAACCGGCTCAGTTGCCGGTGCCGCCGGCCTGATTCGCACGGGAGACGACGTGGTCGACGAAGCCGTACTCGAGAGCTTCCTTCGCCGTGAACCAACGGTCACGATCGGAGTCCGCGGTGATCTGCTCGACCGTCTGGCCGGTGTGCTGAGCAATCAGCTCGGCCATTTCGCGCTTGGTGTGCTTGAACTGCTCGGCCATGATCGCGATGTCACTGGCGGAACCACCGATGCCGGCGGACGGCTGGTGCATCATGATGCGGGCGTGAGGCAGTGCGTAGCGCTTGCCCTTGGTGCCTGCCGAGAGCAGGAACTGACCCATCGACGCCGCAAGGCCCATGCCGAAGGTGGCGATGTCGCACTCGGCGAACTGCATCGTGTCGAAGATCGCCATACCTGCGGTCACGGATCCACCGGGCGAGTTGATGTAGAGCGAGATGTCTCGCGTCGGGTCCTCGGCCGAGAGCAGCAGGATCTGTGCGCACAGCTTGTTGGCGATGTCGTCGTCGACCTGGGTACCGAGGAAAATGATGCGCTCTCGCAGCAAGCGCTCGTACACCGAGTCGCTGAGGTTCAACCCAGCGGTCGCTGAAGTCATGGCGGGACTCTGCAAAGTCTCCAGGTGATTGGAAGTCACGGTACCTGCCTTCTATGTGGATCTACTTGTGCGGTGGATCGTCTATGCGAAACACTTCTACTGACACAGACAGTAACGAAGTAGGGCGGCACCGGAGTCCCGGTGCCGCCCTACTTCGCTCAAAGCGGAAAACTCAGTGCAGTCGATCGTGGTGAAAACACCCGTCCGCCTGCGTTTTTACTTGTCTTCGCTCTCGGCGGAATCAGACTCGTCCGCTTCGGTTTCGGCCTCACTGCTGCCGAACAGCTCTGCGGTGTCGACAACTGCGCCGGAGGTGTCCTTGACACCGGCCGACTCGACGACGGACGCGAGAGCCTTGCCACGACGGACGTCTGCGAAGACGGCGCCGAGCTGGTTGGCCTGCTGGATCTGCTGGATGAACTGCTCAGGAGCCATGCCGTAACGCTGCGCCTGGAACAGGATGCGCTCGGTGAGCTCGTCCTGACCGACGGTGACGTTGCCCGCATCGGCAATCGAGTCGAGCAAGAGCTGCGTCTTGACGGAGCGCTCAGCGGCTTCCTGTGCATCCTTGTCGAACTCTTCGCGGCTGCTGCCCTGTTCTTCGAGGAGCTTGTTCAGTGCCTCTTCGTCGTGATCGAGACCGTGAACGGCGTCGTGCAGTGCAGCGTCGACCTCAGCCTTGACGACAGCCTCCGGCAACGGAACCTCGACGGTCTCGAGCAGCTGCTCGAGAACCTTGTCGCGGATCTGACCGGCCTGCTCGACCTTGCGGACGCGTGCGACGCGCTCACGGAGGTCAGCCTTCAGTTCTTCCAGGGTGTCGAACTCGCTGGCGAGCTGAGCGAACTCGTCGTCCTCAGCCGGAAGCTCACGCTCCTTGACCGTCTGCACGGTCACGGTGACAACAGCTTCCTTGCCTGCGTACTCGCCGGCGACCAGCGTCGACGTGAAGTCCTTGGACTCCCCCGCCTTGAGGCCGATGATGGCTTCGTCGAGGCCCTCGATGAGCTGGCCCGAACCGACCTCGTGCGACAGTCCGCTCGCGGTTGCCTCGGCAACGTTCTCGCCGTCGACGGTGGCCGACAGATCGATGGAGACGAAGTCGCCGTCCTCGACTGCGCGGTCGACGCCGGTGAGGGTACCGAAACGCTGACGCAGCGAAAGCAGCTGCTCTTCGATAGCTTCGTCGGTGATCTCGATCGGATCGACCTCGACGTTGATGGAGCTGAAGTCAGGGAGCTCGATCTCGGGGCGCACGTCGACCTCGGCGGTGAACTCGAGGAGCTCGCCGTCTTCGATCTTGGTGACCTCGATCTCGGGCTGGCCGATGGCCTTCACGCCGGCGCTGGTGACAGCCTCGGAGTAACGCGACGGCAGAGCGTCGTTGACGACCTGCTCGAGCACAGCGCCACGACCGACACGCGCTTCGAGGAGGCGGGCCGGAGCCTTGCCGGGACGGAAGCCGGGGAGACGAATCTGCTGCGCGAGGGCCTTGTAGGCCTTGTCGAAATCAGACTTGAGTTCCGCGAAGGGCACCTCAACGTTGATACGGACTCGCGTCGGGCTGAGCTGCTCGACGGTGCTCTTCACGAAACTTCGCTCCTTCGTCTGGTCTTGCTCACAACTTGTGTTGAATCGGTACTGCTGTCTGGCGCGGCACTTCACTCCCGGACTTACTGGAGGTGAAGTGCCATGTACGTACTTGTCGGGATGACAGGATTTGAACCTGCGACCCTCCGCTCCCAAAGCGGATGCGCTACCAAGCTGCGCTACATCCCGTTTCCGATCACATGAAACACACGATACGGCCATCCGAGGCCACTAAGACAGCGGGCCACAAAGGCAGCCACCATCGGTGACCGCGCACAACCCTATCGCGCTCACTACTCTCTCACGAACCCGACCGCCATTTGTACACGGCCCGGCTGTCGACCCCGTCAGTATGTCATCCGACGGCAGCCACATACGGCAGCCACATACAGCCTTGCCTCAACTGCCATTCAAAGCCGGAATCAGAAGTCGCGCCTGCGGCCGAGACACCCCAACTCGCCGAGCAATTCGCCAATTCCCCAGGTGAACGACGGTCTCGAACTTCTCCGACCCCCCGATTATGAAATCCGGTGGGGCATTGGGTACAGTTTCGTATCGCAGACGACGAACACGGCGATCCCGAGTTGTCGTATGCACGGGGATGTAGCTCAATGGTAGAGCCTCAGTCTTCCAAACTGATCACGCGGGTTCGATTCCCGTCATCCCCTCCATCAGGAGGGAAACTCCACAAAAGATCCGCATCGGCCCAGCCGGTGCGGATTTTTTGTATTCCGACTTTGTCCACTCAGACCACTCCCCTGCGGTCCGTATCCTGGAGTTGTCCGGATCGATTCTGCTCGGGAGGCCACGTGACCACGATTCTTCTCATACTCGTCGTTCTGGCCGTAGTCGTATTCCTGGTCATGAAAAGCCAGCAACGCGGTTCCGGCCACAGCGCAACACAACTCGACGATGCGAAAGCCGATGCCCGGCAGTCGATCGAACGCCTCGGCGGTCAGGTCTACAACCTGACCGGCAGTGACGACGCGTCGCGCCAAGCCCTCGCCGACGCGGCCGAACGGTACAACGCCGCAGGCTCGCAGATCGATCAGGCCGCAACGCCGGTCCAAGCACGTCTCGCGAAACAGACTGCACTGGAAGGGCTTTACTACATCCGCGCGGCACGGGTGGCGATGGGCATGGATCCGGGACCGGAAGTTCCTTCCATCGACGGACAGAAGGCTGCCGGTTCGGTCACCGAAGACCGTGAGGTCGAATTCGAGGGCCGCAAGGTCGCGGCATCACCCAATCCGTCGTCGCACACACCCAACTACTACCCCGGTGGCCGAGTCGCCGGACGCCCGGTCCCGGCCGGCTGGTACTCCGAACCCTGGTGGAAGCCTGCACTCGTCGCCGGCGCCTGGGGTCTGGGTTCGATGATGCTGTTTTCGACCATGTTCTCCGGCATGGCCGGGGTTCCTTACGGCGCAGAGGCTTTCGGCCAGGGTGGCGATCCCGGCGCCGACACAGGCTCCGGTGACTCGGGAGATCAGGGTATGGACGCCGGTGATCCCGGCGCCGACCAAGGAAGTATCGACAACACGGACTACACCGCTGACGGCGGAAGCGACTGGTCTGGTGGCGACGGAGGCGGAATGGATTTCGGGGGCGGCGGGGACTTCGGCGGCTTCGACTTCTAAGCCGACTGACAGACCGGGCACCAGAACAGGTTTCGTGCCTTCATGACGGAATGCAGGATCGGTGTGCCGCACACGCGGCACGGCGATCCTGCTCTTCTGTAGACATAGGTACGCGGACGATCCTTCGCGTACGCCGGATCTCCGTTGTCGTGCTCGGCGCGAACGACGTGCATCTTCCCCCGTCTGACGCCGACTTTCATCAATTCGACTAGGTCTGCCCACATGGCGGTCCACTCGCCGTGAGAGACGAGATTCCCCGGTCGTTCAGGGTTGATTCCGTGACGAAAGAGAAGTTCGGCGCGATAGACGTTGCCGACACCCGCCAGGACCGCCTGGTCCATCAGCAGGGCGCCGATTGCCGTCTTGGACTTGGAGATTCGCAACCAGGCCTTCTCTGGATCCGCGTCGCGGCGCAGTGGGTCCGGCCCGAGTCTGGCCTCGATCGCGGCGACCTGAGGAGGTAGCAGGACTTCGCAGGCGGTGGGACCACGAAGGTCGGTGCCGAAATCGGCACCGACCATACGCATCCGGACCTGACCTACCGGTTCTTCCATCGGCAGGGCGGCGTCGGTGAACTTTCCGTACAACCCGAGGTGTACGTGAACTGTCAGACCGTTGTCGTACGTGTGCCAGAGGTGCTTTCCCCAGGCATCCGAGGACGTGAGTACGTGTCCGTCCACCAGGCGCGCGTCCTCGGCGAATCTGCCTTGCGGACTGAGGACGCGGACCGGTGAACCGACGAACTTGCGGGCATGCAACCGTGCCAGCCGGTGCAGGGTATGACCTTCAGGCACGGAACAACTTTCGGATCAGGCTTGCGGCAGAGCCGGTGCGACGCCGGTCTTCTCGTACTCGGACAGGATGTCGATACGACGCTGGTGGCGCTCTTCACCCGACCATGCGGTGGCGAGGAAAGCGTCGACGATGGCAAGCGATTCCTCGAGGGAATGCATACGCCCGCCGATGCCGATCAGCTGAGCGTTGTTGTGCTCACGTGCCAGCTTCGCCGTTTCGACGCTCCAAGCGAGGGCGCACCGTGCGCCGGGAACCTTGTTCGCTGCGATCTGCTCGCCGTTGCCACTGCCACCCAGGACGATTCCCAGGCTGCCTTCGTCGGCGACGACGCGCTTTGCGGCTTCGATGCAGAAAGCCGGGTAGTCGTCCACGGCGTCGTACTCGTGAGCACCACAGTCGATGGCCTCGTGGCCGTTCGCTTTCAGGTGTTCGATGATCTCGTTCTTACGTTCGAATCCGGCATGGTCGGCACCCAGGTATACGCGCATGGCGACAATTCTCTCAGGCCCGACCAGCCGGGCGCACCCGGGTCGACGTCACACTTTCAGGAACACGCATTGCCGCGCGAGCACACCTATCGTGGTGCCCATGTACCCCGTCAACGGCCAGGCCGCTGCACCCGCCGTTCGTGTGTCACCGGGCAGTGACGCCGTTCGCCACCCGTGGGAAATCCCGCTACTCGTGCTCGCGGTGCTGACGACGGTCGTCACTTATGTGGTGGCGATCGTTCTGATCGCTGCGGGTGATCTGTCGACGTGGATCCTCGTGGTGCTCGCGGCTCCGATCCTGCTGTTCCTCGCGCGAGGTCAGCTGTACGGATCGCAACAGGTCAACGGAATCAAGATGACGCCTTCACAGTTTCCGGAGGGGTATCAGCTGGTTGCCGAGGCTGCGGCACGGTTCGGCATGAAAACTCCGCCGGATGCCTACGTCGTGCTGGGGAACGGACGGATCAACGCGTTCGCGTCGGGGCACGGATTTCGCCGTTTCGTCGTCGTCTACAGCGACCTGTTCGAAGTCGGTGGGCAGGCACGCGAGCCCGATGCGCTCGCATTCATCATCGGCCACGAGGTCGGCCACATCGCTGCCGGGCATGCGTCGTACTGGCGCCAGTGGGGACAGTTCGCGTCGAACTACATTCCGGTGATCGGGTCTTCGCTGTCGCGGTCCATGGAGTACACGGCGGACAACTTCGGCTTTCACATGCGTCCGCAGGGTGCACCGGGCGCGATGGGCGTCCTAGGCGCGGGAAAGTATCTGGTGGGTCTGGTCGGGTTCGACGAACTGGCCGATCGGGCGACACTCGAATCCGGGTTCTTCCCGTGGTTCGTCAACATCTTGTCGTCGCATCCGGTGCTGACCTGGCGTGCGGCTGCGCTTCGCAACCGCACGCACTCAGGGCATCTGTTCTTCCGGCCGGGTCAGCTCTACCGAAATCCGGCGCTCACTGCCGCTCAGTCGAACTGAGGATCCTCGTTGCGGGTCCGCTTGAGCTCGAAGAAGTGGGGGTAGCCGGCCAGCGCGACTGCGCCGTCCCACACCTTGCCTGCGTCCTCGCCGCGCGGGATGCGTGAGAGCACGGGGCCGAAGAACGCCACACCGTTGACATGGATCGTCGGGGTTCCGACGTCGGGTCCGACGGCGTCCATGCCCTTGTGGTGGCTCTCGCGCAGAGCCTCGTCGTACTTGTCGGTGTCGGCGGCCTCGGCCAGTTCAGGTGGCAGGCCGACCTCGGCGAGGGACGACTTGATGACGTCGGCGAAGTCCTTGTTGCCCTCGTTGTGAATCTTCGTCCCCATAGCCGTGTACAGCGGCAGCAGGATCTCGTCACCCTTCAGCTGCGCTGCAGCGATGGCGACACGGACCGGGCCCCAGGCCTTGGTCATCATCTCCCGGTAATCGTCGGGAAGGTCACGGCCCTCGTTGAGAACCGCAAGGCTCATCACGTGGAACTTGGCCTCGATGTCGCGTACCTGCTGGGCCTCGAGAATCCAGCGTGAGGTGATCCAGCACCACGGGCAGAGCGGATCGAACCAGAAGTCAGCAGTGTCCGTGGTCTTGCTCGAGGTTACGCTCACGAAGAAACTCCCTATCAGTTCATGTCGGTCAGGTCATATCAGTTCGGGGACATACTCCCGTTCTGCCAACAATCATGAACCCGCAATCCTTCCCGCGCTTTCCCCCGAACCACCTCCCGATCGCAGTAGTGTCGAAAAGAAACGAGTACGAAGGAGTGGTTCAGTAATGAGCACCAACCGGAGATTCGTGATCGTCGGCGGCGGGCTCGCGGGCGCAAAGATCGCAGAAGCCCTGCGTGACAGAGATTTCGACGGTGAGATCACCGTACTGAGTGAAGAAGACCACCTCCCGTACGAGCGTCCGCCGCTGTCGAAAGAGTTCTTCGCCGGCAAGAAGACGCTCCCCGAATTCACCGTCCACGACGGCGAGTGGTTCCGCGACCATCATGTCGATCTTCGCCCGGGAACGACGGCAACGGCCATCGACCCCGCTGCGCACACCGTGTCACTTCCGGACGGTTCCACGATCAGCTACGACAAGCTCGCCTTGGCCACCGGTTCGCGGTCGCGGCGCCTCGACATCCCGGGATCCGACGCCGAGGGCGTTCACTACGTGCGAACAGTCGATCAGGCCGCCGCGCTGCTGCGCACCCTGGCCGCCGACAAGAAGCTCGTCGTGGTCGGTGCCGGCTGGATCGGCCTCGAAATTGCCGCGTCGGCTCGCGGTTTCGACGTCGAGGTCACCGTGCTCGAACATGCCGGCCTTCCGCTCGAATCGACCCTCGGCCCGGAAATGGGTGAGGTCTTCGCCGCGCTGCACCGCCAGAACGGGGTGGACTTACGCACCGGCACGGACGTCACTGCAATCTCTGTCGACGGCGGTCACGCCTCGGGCGTCACTTTGAGCGATGGAACCGTGATTCCGGCCGACGCCGTGTTGATCGCTGTCGGCGCATTGCCGAACACCGAGTTGGCATCGGAGGCGGGTATCGACGTCGAGAACGGGGTTCTCGTCGACGCCGGTCTGCAGAGCAGCGACCCCGACGTGGTCGCAGTGGGTGACATCGCGGCCGCACAGCATCCGATTCTGAATGCACGAATTCGGGTGGAGCACTGGGCAAACGCACTCAACCAACCCGAGACGGCCGCAGAGACCATGTTGGGACGGCCCGCCGAGTACGTCCGCATGCCGTATTTCTTCACCGATCAGTACGACCTCGGAATGGAATACGTAGGTCACGCACCGCACGGCGGCTACTCCCGTGTCGTCACTCGCGGCGACGTCGACAAGCGCGAGTTCCTGGCATTCTGGCTGGATTCCGCGAACAAGGTGCTCGCCGGAATGAACGTGAACATCTGGGATGCCGGTGACGCCATCAAGGAATTGGTCGCGTCTTCGCGTCCCGTCGATCCGGAGCGGTTGGCCGACCCGGAGATTCCGCTGGCAGAAGTGTCCGCTTGAGTGAAGTCGTTCTCTTCGTGATGGGATGGACGTAATAGATCCGCACCATCTACGAGGAGATCTTTGTGGTCGCACCGAACCTGACACGCGAAACCGCAGCGCAACGGTCAGCAATCCTGACCGTCGAGAACTACCTGATCGAACTCGATCTCACCGACGGCAAAGACGCACCCGGCGAGGAGACGTTCTCCTCGAAGACCACCGTCACGTTCACCGCCACGGCCGGAGCAAGCAGCTTCATCGACATCGTCGCGGCCAGAGTCCATTCCGCGGTCCTCAACGGCACCGCGCTCGACGTCTCCGGCTACGACGAGTCGACGGGCATCAGTCTGCCCGACCTCGCTGCCGACAACGAGTTGGTCATCGATGCCGATTGCATCTACTCCCACACCGGCGAAGGGCTGCACCGATTCGTCGACCCGACCGATGACGCCGTCTACCTTTATTCACAGTTCGAGACGGCTGACGCCAAGCGCATGTTCGCGTGCTTCGATCAGCCTGATCTCAAGGCCACGTTCGACGTCCGCGTCACCGCTCCCACGTCGTGGAAGGTCATCTCCAACTCCGCGGTCGTCGAGACCCTTGCCGCCGATCCCGGCAAGCACGTTTTCCGGACCACCCCGAA
This sequence comes from Rhodococcus sp. MEB032, assembly GCF_030208925.1. Classification (NCBI taxonomy): domain Bacteria; kingdom Bacillati; phylum Actinomycetota; class Actinomycetes; order Mycobacteriales; family Nocardiaceae; genus Rhodococcus; species Rhodococcus sp. MEB032. The sequence goes on along the minus strand of NZ_JARVSY010000025.1, from coordinate 97,044 downwards.
GATGAGCACGTACCTGGTGGCGCTCATCGCCGGTCCCTACGCGCAGTGGACCGACAACTACTCCGACGAGCACGGCGACATCCCGCTCGGAATCTTCTGCCGCGCTTCACTGGCCGAGTTCATGGACGAGGAGCGACTGTTCACCGAGACCAAGCAGGGATTCGACTTCTATCACCGCAACTTCGGTGTTCCCTATGCTTTCGGTAAGTACGACCAGCTCTTCGTCCCCGAATTCAATGCCGGCGCGATGGAGAATGCCGGCGCCGTGACATTCCTCGAGGACTACGTCTTCCGCTCCAAGGTGACCCGCTACTCGTACGAGCGTCGTGCCGAAACGGTCCTGCACGAAATGGCGCACATGTGGTTCGGCGACCTCGTCACGATGGCGTGGTGGGACGACCTGTGGCTCAACGAGTCGTTCGCGACCTTCGCTTCGGTCCTGTGCCAGACCGAGGCCACGGAGTACGCGAACGCCTGGACGACGTTCGCCAACGTCGAGAAGTCGTGGGCGTACCGCCAGGACCAGTTGCCGTCGACGCACCCGATTGCCGCGGACATTCCGGACCTGGCCGCCGTCGAGGTGAACTTCGACGGCATCACGTACGCGAAGGGCGCCAGCGTCCTCAAGCAGTTGGTGGCATACGTCGGACTCGAACCGTTCCTCGCCGGACTGCGTGAGTACTTCCGTGAGCACGCATTCGGAAACGCAACATTCGACGATCTGCTGGGCTCACTCGAAAAGTCCTCGGGCCGTGACCTTTCCGACTGGGGTCGGCAGTGGCTCAAGACCACCGGTTTGAACATCCTGCGCCCCGACTTCGATGTCGACGCAGACGGAAAGTTCACCCGCTTCGCCGTCCTGCAGGACGGTGCTGCACCAGGCGCCGGGGAGCGTCGAATCCACCGGATCGCCATCGGAATCTACGACGACGTCGACGGCAAGTTGGTGCGAAGCCATCGCGTCGAACTCGACCTCGATGCCGTGGAAAGCACGGATGTCCCCGAACTTGTCGGCGTCGCCCGCGGTGCACTCGTGTTGGTCAACGACGACGATCTCACCTACGGCTCCGTGCGACTCGATCCCGAATCGTTGGCGACGGCGATCGAGCGGGTCGGCGACATCACCGATTCACTCCCCCGCACCCTGGTCTGGTCGGCGGCGTGGGAAATGACCCGTCAAGCCGAACTGAAGGCACGCGACTTCGTCGCGCTGGTCGAGCGCGGCATCAGTTCGGAGACTGAAGTCGGTGTGGTGCAACGTCTCTTGCTCCAAGCCCAAACCGCCATCGGCTCCTACGCAGATCCGGCCTGGGCCGAGGCCGAAGGCGCGGCGAGCTTCGCCAATCGGTTGCTCGAACTCGCGCGTGAGGCAGAGGCCGGGTCCGACCACCAGCTGGCATTCGTCAACGCACTCACCGGCGCAGCACTCTCCCCGTGGCACACCGAGGTACTGCGCGAATTGCTCGACGCCGATCCCTCCACCGTTGGGCTCGACGGCCTGATCGTCGACACGGACCTGCGCTGGCGCATCGTCGGGGCACTCGCGGCCGCCGGTGAGATCGACGCCGAAGGAACCGCAACTCCATTCATCGACGCCGAAGCTCAGCGTGACCCGACCGCTGCGGGCGCTCGTCAAGCCGCGGCGGCCGCGGCCGGACGTCCGCAGGTCGCTGTCAAGGAAGAGGTCTGGGCAAAGGTCGTCGGCGACGACTCCGTGCCCAACATCACCGCGCGATCGATCATCGGCGGGTTCGCTCGCGAAGGCCAGGACGAATTGCTCGAGCCCTTCGTCTCCCGCTACTTCGCCGATATCGCGGCGGTGTGGGAACGACGCTCGAGCGAAGTGGCACAGACGGTCGTCATCGGGCTGTACCCGTCGTGGTCGATCTCGGACGAATCCGTAGCGGCAGCAGACCGGTTCCTCGAAGGCGACATCCCTCCCGCGTTGCGTCGCCTGGTCGTCGAAGGTCAGGCCGGCGTGGTTCGTTCACTCGCAGCACGAAAGTTCGACGCGAGCTGACATGCGAAAGGCCGGTGCTCGCTTCGATTCTCACGAATCGAAGCGAGCACCGGCCAGTGTCTTACAAGTCAGGGCGCTGAAATCGCGGCTGCCATAACGCGGATAGCGCTGATCAGTCCGTCGATCAGGTTGCCTTCACTGAATGATGCAACAGCTGCCGTTGCTCCGAGCTGGGTAACACGATCGGTGACCCGATCGGCGATTGCCCGACCGCTGCGAACCTCGACGGTGCGCTGGTTGGGCGAAACGGCGATCAGGACGGAACGCTCGGCTTCGGGCGTGGTCGGGAACAATGCGTCGGCACCCGCTGCCGGATCGGAACCGAGATCACCGACGTACGCGTTGAACCGCACCTTGGTGGCCCGCGTCGCTTCGGTCATCGCGACGTCGAGCGCGACCAGATCCATGGTCTCGAACGGAAGATCGTCGGTGAACGGCTCGCCGATGCGATGCACACCGGATACGCGTCCACTGGACGTGACGACGCTGCCGACGGGCAGGTCCTCGGGCGCTACTGCGAGCGCGGTCGAATGATCACCACTTGCCACTTGCGGACCCTCCGATCAGATCAGCCGAACCGGCTTCGATTGCGTGTGCACTGCCGTGATGGCCACCGCGAACGGTGACCTCGTCGACAGCACTCCACAGCACGGGAGCGTGATCCCACGACTCACCGAGATGGAACGCCGGCGGAACCGGTCCCGGCGTCTTCTTCCCGAGGAAGGACGCAGCCGCGAAGAACGCGGTGATCAAGGCCGGAATCCCAACGTATATCAGTACTACCTCGAGAATGCTCACACCAGATAACGTAGCCCAGAACGCCAGGAAGGAAAGCGTCAGGGCCACAAATTCTCGGGCAATTTCGTTTCGGTGACGCTAGAACTCAATTCAGGCTGCGCCCACGCCGACACATAGCTCAGGCTGCGCCCACGCCGACACATAGCTCAGGCTGCGCCCACGCCGAGATAAGGCATCCACGCCGGATGCAATTCCTTGGTCGCCGCGAGCAGACGCCAGTGCGGTCCGGACGGCGGGACCAATTCCGCACGGAGGGTCCATCCGAGTTCGCTGAGCATCTTGTCGGCCTTGCGGTGATTGCAGGGGGCACAGCAAGCGACGCAGTTCTCCCACGAATGCCCGCCACCTCTGCTGCGAGGAACGACGTGGTCGATGGTTTCGGCTTTGGCTCCGCAGTACGCACATCGGAAGTGGTCACGATGCATCAGCGCGGCACGAGTCATGGGGATGCGGGCGCGATATGGAACGCGCACGTAGGTGCGCAATCGAATGACCGAGGGAACCTGCACCGACCAGTCCGCGGAATGGACTACCGGGCCCTGTTCGTCCTCGTGGACGGTATCGGCCTTGCCGCAGGCCATCAGTACGACCGCGCGCCTGGCAGGAAGGGCGGTCAGCGGTTCGTACGTGACGTTGAGCAGTAGCACCCGACGTTTCACCCACTCGGGGACGACGCGATCGGGAGGGAACATCTCGAGGTGAGAATGCTCGTCGGAAAAGAGTGGGTCGGTAGTGTGCGCGAACCCGTCAGGAACAACTTCCAGAACAGCCCCTAACGCGTGGTCGTTCCGCGCGCTAGTGGGCTGGAGTTGTCGGTGATTGCGTGCAGCATGTCGGTTCTTCATACGACCTCCGGGAGACTGCCCCCAAGTTGACCACGGATGATCGCGTTACGCACTCCCATTTCGAACAAAATTGCCAGGACGGCCGGTGAATTTCCGGTGAATGGGTACGCACTCCGACTCGATACAACCGTCGTCGACCCGGAAACCGACCACTACGGCCGTCAGGCACAATGGAACTTGCCATGAATGACGTACAGCACGACGTGCAGCAGACCTTCTACGACGCCGTCGGCGGAGCCGAGACGTTTCACAAGCTCACCGCGCGATTTTACGAAGAGGTCGCGAAGGACGAGGTTGTGCGCCCGCTCTACCCCGAGGCCGATCTCGGCCCGGCCGAGCGGCGGATGCGGATGTTCCTCGAGCAGTACTGGGGCGGACCGCACACGTACTCGGAGGAGCGTGGACACCCGCGTCTGCGGATGCGCCACAATCCATTCGTGATCGGCCCGATCGAGCGTGATGCGTGGCTGCGGTGCATGCACGTCGCCATCGCGTCCATCGACGAGAAGACTCTGAGCCCGGTGCACCGCAAGCAGTTGATCGACTACATGGAGATGGCTGCCGCGTCCATGGTGAACTCCGCTATCTGACCGTCTACCTAGCCTTCGGCCTGACCACGCGCGCGACCCGGCGGACTGCTCGTACCCCGAACGACACCGTGGGATGCAGGGGCGAACTCAAGATTGCATGCTTGCGCACGTACTCTTCGACCTCCCACTCCGACCAACTGCCCGCACGGAAGAGTGCGGCATCGCCGACACTCAGGGTTCGCTCGGCGATTCCGTCGGCCTGAACGGTGACCGACCCTTCGATGATGTGCACGATTTCGTCCGCGTGGAAGTACCAGCGGAAGCGCCCCTTCGTGCAATCCCAGACGTGTGTAGTCGTGGTCCCGTCTTTACTCGCCGACCATTGCGCCGACCGTGCAACCGGTGTGCCGAAGATTATCCAGTCGCGGTTGATGGGATCATCTTCGAGCAGTACATGATCCAAACTGACCGCTTCGATTGCCGACAAAGTCAAGGCCAAGCCCCCTTGGTTGAATTCCCGAATACTTCTCCCCCGGCAGTAACACCAAAGTTGCCACATGGTGTCACCGCGTGAATGCAAAGTACACCAAGGCTAGGTAAAGAGTCACGCTTTTGCCGTGTCCAAGTCGTGAGAGTGCCAGACGTTTGGCACTATGAACTGCTGTGAGCACCCCCGCGGATTCGTCCTCTGTAAGCCGGCCCGAAGCCCCGTGGTGGAACGAGGCGGTCTTCTATCAGATCTATCCGCGTTCTTTTGCCGATTCGGGCAGCGACGGTATCGGCGACCTCGGCGGAGTCGAGGAGAAACTCGGCTACCTCGAACTGCTCGGCATCGATGCAATCTGGTTGAGCCCGGTGATGAAGTCACCGATGGCAGACCACGGCTACGACGTCTCGGATCCTCGCGACATCGATCCCCTGTTCGGCGATCTGGCGACGATGGATTCGCTGATCACGTCAGCCCACGAACGCGGAATCAAGGTCACGATGGACCTGGTCCCGAACCACACGAGTGATCAGCACGAGTGGTTCAAGGCAGCCCTGGCGTCGGCGCCCGATTCGGCGGAGCGATCCCGTTACATCTTCCGAGACGGCAAAGGTGAGAACGGCAACGAACCGCCGAACAACTGGCCGAGCATCTTCGGCGGCCCGGCGTGGACCCGTGTCACCGAAGCCGACGGAACACCCGGCCAGTGGTACCTGCACATCTTCGCCAAGGAACAGCCCGACCTGAACTGGGACAACCCCGAGGTCTTCGACGACCTCGCCAAGACTCTGCGCTTCTGGCTCGAGCGCGGAATCGACGGATTCCGCATCGACGTGGCCCACGGAATGGCCAAGCCCGACGGTTTGCCGGACCACGACTGGGAGCTCAACGAGCTCATGCGCAATTCCGACGACGACCCGCGGTTCAACAACCCGGCAGTTCACGAAATCCACCGCGGCATCCGCAAGGTCATGGACGAGTTCCCGGAGGCGATGACCGTCGGCGAGATCTGGGTGAAGGACAACCAGAAGTTCGGCGAATACATCCGGCCAGACGAACTGCATCTCGGATTCAACTTCCGACTTGCAGAAACCGAATTCTCCGCCGAGTCCGTCCGGGAGGCCGTGGAGAACTCTCTTGCGGCCGTCGCCGAGGTCGGGGGTGTGCCCACGTGGACGCTGTCGAATCACGACGTCGAACGTGAAGTCACGCGCTACGGCGGGGGTGAGATCGGAACCCAACGCGCACGGGCGATGATCCTCGTCGAACTGGCGCTTCCGGGCGCGAGCTTCATCTACAACGGAGCCGAACTCGGCCTGCCGAACGTCGACCTGCCCGACGAGGCACTACAGGACCCGGTCTGGGAACGATCCGGACATGCCGAGCGAGGACGCGACGGCTGCCGAGTGCCCCTTCCGTGGGAAGGAAGCGAACCCCCGTTCGGATTCACCACCGGTGCGAGCACCTGGTTGCCGATGCCACGCGAGTGGTCGACACTCACGGTGGAGGCGCAGATCGAGGACGTCGACTCGATGCTCTCGCTTTATCGCGCCGCCCTCGAACTTCGTAGCGCCAGGCCGGAGTTCTCCGGCGCCGACATCGATTGGTACGGCAGTCCCCCCGGCTGCCTCGCTTTCCGTCGACGCGGTGGTCTGATCTGTGCTCTCAACACCACGGAGGTGCCGATCGCACTGCCGAACGGGCAGCTGCTGTTGAGCAGCGCACCACTCGTCGACGGTCAACTACCCGTCAACGCTGCGGCGTGGCTGATCTGAGAGAACACGCACCCGCCACCTGAACTCCTATCGTGCGACCATCAGCGGTATCGAACCACCGCGGTGACGGTAGATCGAACCGAACCGTGCATCGAGCCGCACCCAGGATTTGCTCGCCCGCACCCGAACCAGTTCCGAGGCGTCGATCTGCTCGAGGTCGATGTCGGCGGTCATCGCCTCGGACCCGGCGTGCGGAACGAATCCCATTGCGGTCAAGGCAAAAATAACCCGCATCGAGATCCCGACCGTGCCGGACGGACCACTGACCTCGAGCACGTCCTGATCGAGCAACGACGCCGGCGGACCGTGACTACTTCCATGCTCCAGTGCCAAGGCGTTGCCCCGCTGCGCCAGTTCGATCAGCACCCGGGCGGGTACGTCGTCCAGGTGCTCGAAGCCGTCCATCGGCGGCAACGCCCCACGCCACGCCGAATCCATGGCGAACCCCGGATCGATCAGCTCACTTGTCGCCTGCTCCACCGCCGAGAGCAACTGATCGCCGGCAGCCGAGGTGTCGTCAGGGTTGATGGTGCCCGCCACGGTTCGCGTAGCGAGAGCGTCGAAACCCGTTGACGCCCAAACGCTCAGGTGAGCATCTCCGCGTCGACGCATCCGGATGACCGTGGACTCGTCCAAACGCAAGGCATGACCGATGAAGCCGGCCAAGTTCTTTCGCTCGGCCTCCTCGGGCACGGTCAGTACACGTTCATGCACGTTGCCAGCTCTCCAAGTACTCGCGCTCGGGCCCGCTGAGGCGACGCAAACGTTGAGTGTCGATATCGAAGGCCGCGATCTGAGTCGACGCCACGATGGACGGCGGGACACTGAGATCCGCACCGCGGGGGCGAACCTCGTACGCGATGGTGAAGTCCACCGCGCGCACCTTTTCCACCCACATGAAGACGTCGAGCGGCGAATCGTCGTGCCGCAGTTGGCCGCGGTACCGCACATGGAGATCGGCAATCACGGCCCCGTCACGCAGGGTGACCGTCGGGCGCGAGTCTTCGAACAACCAAGGAATCCGCGCCTCTTCGAGCAACGTCACCATCCGTGCGTGGTTGATGTGCTGGAAGGCATCCATGTCGGACCACCGAACCACAACTTCGGCGTGGAATCCTTCGCTCAACGTCCTACCTCCGATCGGGTGCCCATGCTGCGCACCATGCTACGAACCTGACGCGCCGCCACCGAGAGCGTCGCGAGGTCAAGCGTCCCAGACTCGAAGATCTCGACGAGAGCTGCCCTCGCCCGGCTCAGACGCGAGGCGTTGGTCGACTCCCATTCGTCGATCTTCTCCTGCGGCGACTCCCCCGGCTCGCCGCCGGCCAGAACCTCCATCGTCAGCTGCCGAAGCGAACTGTAGAGGTCGTCTCGCAACGCGAGCCTCGCGAGCGAGTGCCATCGATCGCCGCGCTCGAGTCCCGAGACCGCGCTCAGCAACCAGTCGATTCCCAGATGCGCGTCCAAGGCGTAGTACAGCTCCGCGACTTCGGTGATGTCGTGATCTGCGATGTCGGCGATATCCGCGATGTCGAGCAGGCAGTAGACATCCAGCAGTCGGAACACGTCCAGCGCCAACGCTTCCGGAGCCCCGCGATCGATCACCGATTGAGCCCGCACCAGCAGATCGTCGAGTTGATGGCCCGCAAGCAGCCCCGGGACCAGAGGTGCCGTAGCCCGATACGCCGCCGAGTAACGCGCAACCTCGGCGCCGACGGCGATCGGCTGGGGCCGATTGGCCAGGAACCACCGCGACGCGCGGTCGAGCAAGCGGCACGACTCAACGATCAACTCGTTTTCGATCTCTGCACTGACGCCCGCCGAGCGGATTCGCGACCACACCTCGTCGAGCGCAAACACCTCTCGCACAGCGGCGTAGGCACGGATCGAGTCCGTACTGCTCGCTCCGGTCTCCTCGGCCAAGCGGTAGGCGTACGTGATTCCGCCGTTGTCGATCACTTCGTTCACGAGCATCGTCGCGACGATCTGCCGCCGCAACGGGTGTGCCTTGATCTCCGTTTCGAACCGATCGCGAACAGCGGTCGGGAAGTACTGCGGGATCTGCTGGGCGAAGAAATCGTTGTCCGGCAACTCGGTTGCGAGCAGATCGTCCTTGAGTGAAAGCTTCACGTGCGCCGTCAGCGTCGCCAATTCCGGCGACGTCAGACCCACACCGGCCTCGAGTCGACGCTCGATCTCCTTGTCGGTCGGCAACGCCTCGAGTTTGCGGTCAAGGCCACGTGCCTTGGTCAGATCCGTCAACTGACGGCGGTGAACACCGAGCATCTGAGAAGCGGTCACGCGGGAGATTCCGAGCAGCGCGTTCTGAGCAATGTTGTCCGCCAACACCAGCGCCGCCACGTCGTCGGTCATCGACGCCAGCAACGGATTCCGTTCCTGCGTGGGCAGTAACTGCGAACGCACGAGCGAATCGAGAAGAATCTTGATGTTCACTTCGTGATCGGAGCAGTCGACGCCGGCCGAGTTGTCGATGGCGTCGGTGTTGATGTGACCGCCGCTGGCGCTGAACTCGATTCTTCCCAGAGCAGTGACGCCGAGGTTGCCGCCCTCCCCGATCACCTTGACCCGCAGATCTTGACCGTCGACACGCACGGCGTCGTTGCTCTTGTCGCCAACCTGCGCATTGGTCTCGGTCGACGCTTTGACGTATGTACCGATTCCGCCGTTCCACAGCAGATCCACCGGTGCCGACAGAATCGCCTGCATCAATTCCGGCGGCGAGAGCTTCGTGACCCCCTCGGCCAGACCCAGTGCGATCCGGACGCTTTCGGCGATCGGAACCGACTTGACCGTGCGGTCCCATACGCCGCCACCTTCACTGATCAGGCTCTTGTCGTAGTCGGCCCATGACGACCGTGGCAACTCGAAAAGTCGTTGACGTTCGACGAACGAGCTCGCTGCATCCGGGTTCGGATCGAGGAAGATGTGTCGATGATCGAACGCGCCCACCAGACGGATGTGCCGACTGAGGAGCATTCCGTTGCCGAACACGTCTCCGCTCATGTCGCCGACGCCTACCGTCGTGAAATCCTGCGTCTGCGTGTCGACCCCGAGTTCGCGGAAGTGCCGCTTGACGCTTTCCCAGGCGCCGCGAGCGGTGATACCCATGCCCTTGTGGTCGTATCCCACGGAGCCACCGGAGGCAAACGCGTCGCCGAGCCAGAAGTCGTACTTGGCGGCAACCGAATTGGCGAGATCCGAGAACGTCGCCGTGCCCTTGTCCGCGGCGACCACCAGGTAGCGATCCTGATCGTCCTTGCACACCACTCGATCCGGCGTCACAACTTCGCCGGTAGCCGCGTGCACGTTGTCGGTGATGTCGAGCAATCCGGAGATGAACGTGGTGTAGCAGGCCTTGCCGGTTTCCAGCGTCGCCATTCGATCAACGGCCGGATCGCCCGTCGGCAGAGGCGGATTCTTCACGACGAAGCCGCCCTTGGCGCCGACCGGCACGATCACCGCGTTCTTGACGGCCTGAGCCTTCACCAAGCCGAGCACCTCGGTGCGGAAATCCTCGCGCCGGTCGGACCAGCGGAGCCCGCCGCGCGCGACTGCGCCGAATCGCAGGTGGACGCCTTCGACCTCGGGTGAGTACACGTAGATCTCGAAAGCCGGCCGCGGCTTGGGCAACTCGCTGATCCGTGAGGGATCGAGCTTGACCGACAGGTAGTCGCGAGAGCGGCCATCGGCGTCGACGACGTAGAAATTGGTACGCAAGGTCGCCTTCACCAAGGAGAACATTCCACGCAGAATGCGATCGGCATCCAAGCTGAGTACCTCGTCGATGGACGCACGCAACTGCTCGTCCAATTCGGCGACGCGAATGTCGTCCTGCTTCTCGGGGTCGAACATCGCCTCGAACAACTGCACCAATGCAAACGCGGTCTGCGGGTGTGTAAGCGCGATTCCTTCGATGTGGAACTGACTGTATGGAAATGTGGCCTGGCGCAGATACTTTGTGTAAGCACGCAGCACCACGGCTTGCCGCCAGGACATTCCGGCCCGCAGCACCAACTCGTTGAATCGGTCAGCTTCGGCCCGGCCGAACCAGACTGCACCGAATGCAGCCGTGAATCGCTTCTGGACCTCGGTCAGCGGGGCGGTACTGGTCTCGAGCGGCACCTGCGCATCGAGGTCGATCTCGACCGACGCCCGAAGATCCGCCGGTACCGACAATCCGAAATCGTAGATCCAGCACTGAACGCCGTCGAGTCGCTGCACGACGTGCGGCCGCTCGTCGAGAACTTCGACGCCGAGTGACTGCAGCACCGGTAGCACCTGGCTCAACGAGATACCGTCGCCGCCGACGAAGAGCGTGAAGCGCCAGGCACCGGGCGCGGAGTCCACAGCACGATAGAGCAGTACGTCGATCGCGCCTGGCGCCAACGCCTCGAGTCTGGCGATATCGGCCAACGCGCGTGACGGTTCGAAGTCCTCCTTGTATCCATCGGGAAGCACCCGCGAATACCGCTGCACCAGTTCCGGATCCACACCCGGACTTTCACGAACAAGGTCGTTGATGCGGTCGTCCCAGCTACGACTGACTTCGGTCAACAGAGCCTGAACTCGCTCGCGGTTGGCCTCGGAGACATCCAGATGAACCGGCTCACTGTCCGGATCGCGCCGGATCGTCACGTGCAACAGCGCAAGATCATTCTCGGTAACCCGGGCGGTGTAATCGACTGTGCCTGGTCCGAATTCGCGCCACAGCAGGTTTTGCATCGCCAGTCGCACCCGCGTCGTGTACCGGTCGCGGGGTAGGTACACCAAGCAGGACACGAAGCGTCCGAACGTGTCCTCGCGGACAAAGAGTCGCACCTGTCGACGCAGCCCGATGCTGTGCACGGCGTGGACGGTCTCGAACAAGGTCTCGGCGTCGCTCGAGAACAACTCGGTGCGTGGGAACGACTGGATGACCTCGAGCATCGCCTGACCGGAGTACGAATGCAGGTCGACACCGGCACGCGCGATGACCTCGCGGACGCGGCGCTCGATCAGAGGAATCGCGAGGACGTTCTCGTGGAGTGCGACCACGGTGAACACACCCAGGAATCTGTGCTCCCCCACGATGTTTCCCTCGTCGTCGAGGATCGAGACACCCACGAAGTACGGGTAGACAGCGCGGTGCACCGTGGCGGGGAACGATCCCTGCGTCAGGACCAGAAGCGGTCGATCCGGGAGATCTGCAACTGGAGGCAAACTCATCGGGCCTTCGGTGACCGCGTCGGAGCGCAGCACGCCGAGTCCACTGCCGGCTACCGTGCGTGAACCGTCCTTCGTGCCCTCGAACCGCCGGTATCCGAGCACGGCATAGTTTCCGTCCGCCATCCACCGCAGCAGCCGGGCGGTGTCGGAGAATTCTTCGGGGGTGATCCTCCCGGAGGCAGTTTCTGCGGCACTCTCCAACTCGTCGGCAACGCGCAGTTGCAATGCCTTCATGTCCGGGGTGTCACCAACCACCTGGCGGACGTCCGCGAGCACCTTGCCGAGGTGTGCTTCGATCGCGTCGAGAGCGGAATCCTCGACTTCGGAGTCCAACTGGACGTGCATCCAGGATTCTTGGATACCGCTGTCGCCCAAGGACATCAGATTGCCCGAGTCATCGCGTTCAACCGTCAGGATCGGATGGGCGAATTGACTGATTCCCACACCTTGTCGGTTGAGCATCGCGGTAACGGACTCGACGAGCAACGACATGTCGTCGGTGACGATCTGGACGGCAGCGCCGAGACCCTCGGATCCTGACGGGCGGTACACACGCCATACGGCCGTGCCCGGGGTCCGCTGCCTCCCGAGCGCAAGATGCGCGAGCAGGACTCGATCCGATCGACCGTTGATGACGTCGTCGCTGTCACCCTCGTCGATATGCGTGAAAAAGGCCTCGCGAAGACGCGTCAACAACGTCGCTTCGTCGAGGCCTGTGCCCTGCTGCCGTACACGGTCTGTCATTGCTGGCTCACATCCTTGTGGGTTCTGATCGCCGCGACCAATCTCTGACTCGAGACTAGCCGCGGCAACCAGTACCTAGGGTGAACTGAGAAACGAAATCTACGATGTCGTCATCTGAACAAGCGATGCTTCGAGCACCGCGCGTTCGCTGTCCGCCAGCGGTCTGGACTTTTCGGACACCGTGTCGAATCCGACCATCAACGCGTCGCCGAAAGCGCATTCGACACCCGCGTTGTCACGGATGACGTGCCGAACCGTGAACGAGGAAGTCCCGACGTGAGTCGTGAAGATCTCCACATTCAAGGGACCGGACCGATCGGTGACCGGCTTGAGGAACTCGACGGTCATCTTTCGAACCACGAGGTATCCCGGCCGGCCGCCGAGCGGCGCCAGTTTCGCTTCCAGGAACTGGATGCGCGCTTCCTGCATGTACTCGACGTAACGCGTGTTGTTGACGTGACCCAACCGGTCGGAATCGCCCCACCGGACCTGGATTTGCGCCGTGTATACGTCGGACACCGGATCAGTCCCTGGTGAGCTTGCGGTGAGTCACGCGGTGCGGGCGTGCGGCGTCGGGGCCGAGTCGCTCGACCTTGTTCGCCTCGTAGCCCTCGAAGTTGCCCTCGTACCAGTACCAAGCTGCCTCGTTGTCGCCGAAGCCACCTTCCCACGCGAGGATGTGGGTACAGGTCCGGTCCAGGAACCAGCGATCGTGCGAGATCACGACGGCGCAGCCGGGGAACTCTTCGAGAGCGTTCTCCAGCGAGCCGAGGGTTTCGACGTCGAGGTCGTTGGTGGGCTCATCGAGCAGGATCAGGTTGCCGCCCTGCTTGAGCGTCATCGCCAGGTTCAGGCGGTTGCGCTCACCACCGGAGAGGACGCCGGCCGGCTTCTGCTGATCGTGGCCCTTGAAACCGAACGAGCTGATGTACGCGCGCGAGGGGAACTCGGTCTGGCCGACGACGATGAAATCGAGCCCGTCGGACACGGTCTCCCAGACCGTCTTCTTGGGGTCGATTCCGGAACGGTTCTGGTCGACGTAGCTCAGCTTGACCGTCTGACCGATCTTGACCTCACCGGCGTCAGGCTCCTCGAGACCGACGATGGTCTTGAACAGCGTCGTCTTACCGACGCCGTTGGGGCCGATGACGCCGACAATTCCGTTGCGCGGCAACGTGAACGAGAGATCCTTGATCAGCACGCGACCGTCGAAGCCCTTGTCGAGGTTCGAGACCTCCACGACCACGTCACCCAGGCGCGGCGGTGCCGGGATCTGGATCTCGTCGAAGTCGAGCTTGCGCGTCTTCTCTGCTTCGTTCGCCATTTCCTCGTAGCGATCGAGACGAGCCTTGTTCTTGGCCTGGCGGGCCTTGGCGCCGGAACGAACCCATGCGAGCTCGTCCTTGAGGCGCTTCTGCAGCTTCTGATCCTTCTTGCCGGCAACTTCGAGGCGTGCAGCCTTCTGCTCCAGGTAGGTGGAGTAGTTGCCCTCGTACGGGTACAGGCGTCCGCGGTCGACTTCACAGATCCACTGCGCGACGTGATCGAGGAAGTAGCGATCGTGAGTCACGGCGAGGATTGCGCCGGGGTAAGCAGCGAGATGCTGCTCGAGCCACAGGACAGATTCGGCGTCGAGGTGGTTGGTGGGCTCATCGAGGAGCAGGAGGTCGGGCTTGCTCAGCAGCAGCTTGCAGAGCGCAACGCGTCGCTTCTCACCACCGGAGAGGTGGGTGACCATCTCTTCCGGCGGGGGGCAGCGCAGGGCGTCCATAGCCTGCTCGAGCTGCGAGTCGATCTCCCACGCATCTGCGTGATCGAGCTTCTCCTGCAGCTCGCCCATCTCTTCCATGAGCTCGTCGGAGTAATCCGTAGCCATCAGCTCGGCGATCTCGTTGTACCGCTTGAGCTGGACCATCGTCTCTCCGAGACCGTCCTCGACGTTCTCGCGAACGGTCTTGGTCTCGTCGAGCTCCGGCTCCTGCATGAGGATGCCGACGGTCGCGCCCGGGGCCAGGAATGCCTCGCCGTTGCCCGGCTGGTCCAGTCCGGCCATGATCTTGAGGATGCTGGATTTACCAGCGCCGTTCGGTCCGACGACACCGATCTTCGCGCCGGGGTAAAAGCTCATCGTGACGTCATCGAGGATGACCTTGTCACCGTGCGCCTTGCGCACCTTCTTCATCGTGTAAATGAACTCAGCCATGACCGCCAGCCTATCGGTGTTTGTCCTATAACCCACATTGCGCGTTGGCGCTCACACCGATGCGGGTTCTGCGGACAGTCCGAGGTCATCGACCAGATTCGTCGACATGCTCATCGACCCCCACGAAAACCGCGATGGGGACACCTCCGGGTGTCCCCAGGACGGCTCAGATCATTGCCCTGTGGATGCCCTTCGGCTCGCCACCGAGCTGCGAGAGCGTCGACGAATGGAAAATGGAACCGGGTACGTGGATCGCGTGCGCGAGACCGGCATGAGCGTCACGCCAGAACCGCTGCATCGGCGTGTTCAACTGCAAAGCCCCACCACCGGAACGAGCAAAGATCTCGTCCACCGCACGCACCGCACGCCACGCCGCAGCAGTCTGCGTACGGCGACCGATCGCACGAAGCTCGAACGAAACTTCCTGCCCCTTCTCCGTCATGTCCCAGAAACGATCCACCGTCTCCAAGATCGCAGCCCGAGAAGCAGCGATCTCGGCCGCCGCCTCACCGATCGCGAACAGCACGTACGGATCTTCCTTGATCGGAACACCACTGACCGTCACCCGCTCACGCTGCGCCGCCATGTTGCACGCCAACGCACCCTCGGCGATACCGATCAACGACGAAGTGATCCCCAACGGGAAAATGCACGAGAACGGGAACTTGTACAACGTCTCCGTGCGACCCGCTTCCTTCCACGCCGTCCCGTCGTACACCTTTCCGGCGTCGATCGTGCGGTAGGTGGGCAGGAACGCGTCCTTGACGATCAGGTCCTTCGACCCGGTTCCGCGCAGGCCCACGACATTCCAGCTGTCCTGGTCGATGTCGTAATCCGAACGCGGCAACAACACGTGCAGAATCTTCGGCGGCATCAACGGCTTACCGGACTCGTCACCGACCATCGCACCGATCATGATCCAGTCACAATGATCGGTACCCGAGGAGAACGACCAACGACCGTTGAGGATGTACCCACCCTCGACCGGCCTCGCCACACCCATCGGCGCATACGGTGACGCCATCCACGTATCAGGATCGGTTCCCCACACCTCTTCCTGAGCCTTGCGGTCGAAGAACGCAAGCTCCCACGGATGCACACCGACGATGCCGCTGACCCAGCCCGTGGCACCATCCATCGCACCGATAGCCATTGCCGTCTCGGCGAATTCACGCGGATGCGCCTCGAGGCCTCCGAACTCCTTCGGCTGCAACATCCGGATGACGCCGGCGTCGCGCAAACGCTTCGCGCTGCCGTCCGTCAAGCGCATCAGCTTGTCGCCCTCGACCCCGTCGGCGCGGATCTCGTCGGCGAACTGTGAGATGTTGTCCAGAACCTGACCCATGATCTTCCGCCTCCATTGATAGTCGACCAACGACCATTAAAGTAGAACACGTTCTAGAAACTTGCGGAAGTGAAATGGCCGACATTTCTTACACTCACACGGTCTGCAGTTCCGACGGGAGTTCGACGGCGTCGCTACCCGAGGCCGCAAGCAACTGTGCGTATCGCCCACCTTGTTGCACAAGTTCGTCGTGGGTGCCCTTTTCCACAACCACGCCCTGGTCGAGGACCGCAATGAGATCCGCATCTCGAACCGTGGAAAGCCTGTGCGCCACAACAAGAGTGGTGCGTCCGACCATCAGCTCGTCGAGCGCGTCCTGCAACGCACGTTCAGTGCGATTGTCCAAGGCGCTCGTCGCCTCGTCGAGGACAAGGATCGGCGGATTCCGCAGGACTGTGCGCGCGATCGCTATGCGCTGTTTCTCACCGCCGGAGAATCGGTAGCCGCGCTCGCCGACCATGGTGTCGTACCCGTCGTCGAGACCGGAAATGAACTCGTGGATCTGCGCGATGCGCGCTGCCTGCTCGATCTCGGCGTCCGTGGCGTCGGGTTTCGCGAACCGAAGGTTCTCACGAATCGTCGTGTGGAAGAGATACGTCTCCTGCGACACCACACCTACCAGGTCGGAGACCGTCGCCAGATCGAGGTCCCGCAGATCGACGTCGTCGATTCTCACCGATCCCGCAGTCGGGTCGTACAGACGTGCGGCCAAGTATCCGAGAGTGGTCTTGCCCGAACCCGTGGAGCCGACAAGCGCCAAGGTTCCGCCGGCCGGGACCGTGAGGTCGATGTTGTCGAGGGTCTTGCTGTCGGTTCCTGGATACGAGAAGTCGACGTGGTCGAACCGAAGTTCGCCGGACATCTTGGTGCGGTCGAAGCTCTTCGACTCTTCCGGATCCGCGATGTCGATCGGCAGATCCAGGTACTCGAACACGCGACTGAACAGTGCCATCGAGCTCTGCACCTCGACGCCCGTGTTGAGCAGCATCATGGTGGGGCGGAACAATTGTGTTTGCAGCGTGGTGAATGCGACGAGGGTGCCGACGGTGATGGTGTTGCCGTGATCGAGAGTGAAACCGGCAAACCAGTAGACCAGTGCAGGCATGGCTGCGAAGGTGATCGACATGGTCGCCATGCGCCACTTGCCGGCCATCATGGCTCGGAGTTCGACGTCTGCGACTTCCGCTGAACGCTCGGTGAATCGATCCGTCAGAGCCGACTTCGCGCCGGTCGTCTTGCCGAGGAGAATGCCACTGACGGAGAGAGATTCCTCCACCTGGACCGACAGATCACTGAGTAGCTTCTGCCGCTTACCAGAGATCTTGCGGCGCTCGTCACCGATCTTGCGTGCGATACGGATGAACACCGGCAAGATCGCCAGCGAGAAGATGGCAAGCCGCCAATCCAGAAGGAACAGAGCAACAATGGTGGCTGCCACGGTCGTTGCATTCTGCGCGATGGACGTTGCCGTGTTGGTGACCACCGACTGCATACCGCCGATGTCGTTGGCAATACGCGACTGAACTTCTCCGGTTCGGGTTCGAGCGAAGAATCCGAGCGACTGATTCTGCAGATGCGAGTAGACCCGCACGCGCAGTTGGTGCATCAGTTTCTGGCCGATGCTGTTGGACATCCAGGTCTGGGCCACGCCGAGACAGCTCGTGATCACGGCAATGGCGATCATGCCGATGGCCAGAACGCTGACGAGTCCGAGGTTCTTGTCCGGGATCGCCTTGTCGAGCATTTCGCGTAGGAGCAGCGGGCTGCCCAGCGCCACGATCGCGCTGAGTGTGATGACCGCGGTGACGATGGCGATCTGAGTTCGATACGGCGCGAACAGTCCGAGTACGCGCTTTGCCGGTACGGATTCCGCCGGAGTGATCTCGACAGCGGATCGTTCGATGTTTCGCATGTGATCTGGTTTCACGTTCTACCTCCTGGAGGCCTTCTCACCCTAGTTTCATATTGATGAGGTTACCTCACTATGAGGCTGACACCAACAACGCTAGACTGGCGCCATGCATTCCCGAGAGCGCGAACTCACCGACGTCGTGATGTCGGTGGCACGGCTCATCCGCCGACGCCAAGTGGCAGCGCTGGAACCATTCGGCCTCTCGCCGTCGCAAAGCCGAGCGCTGCGAGTGCTGACCCGAGTGGGCGAACCGGTTCGACTCGGGTTTCTTGCCGAGCGCTTGCGCATAGTTCCGCGGTCGGCGACCGACGTCGTGGATTCCCTCGAAGACGCCGGATGGGTGCGCCGCACTCCCGACCCGAACGATCGGCGAGCAGTGCTGCTCGAGTTGACCGACGCCGGCGCTACCCTCGCTGCCGACGTCGCGAAAGCTCAACGACGCGAATCCTCGGATGTGTTCGACGACCTCGACGAATCGGAGCGAGCAACTCTCACCGAACTTCTTGAGCGAGTGGACGCGGGGCACGACTCGCGGCCCCGCGACTGCCCGAAACCTTCGGTCTGAGTCCTCACGCAGCGACGGTGTCGACTGCGTCCTCGACATTCTCCGCCGACGTCGGCTTGCTCTGACGCTCGATCTTCGAGATGCAACGAGCAAGGTCCGCGCCTACCGCAGTCGCCCGTAGCTCGAGATCGGAACGAGGCACACCCTCTTTGGTCGTGTACTCGTTGGTGCGCAACTCCCCCGCCACCATGACCGGATCACCCTTCATGATGGATGCGCCGACGCCGGTGACCAACCGCCGCCAGCAGCTGACCGTGAGATAGAGGGTCGCTCCGTCCGTCCACTCTCCGGTCACCGCGTCTTTGCGACGCGTGTTGCTCGCCATCCGAAAGCTCAGCACCTCTTCGCCATTGGTGGTCTGCCGCTTCACCGGATTGGTGATGACGGTTCCGACAACCGTTGCATGCGTTTCGTACATGTCCGATCCCCCTTCGAACTCCAGAACCCGCCAACTGCCGCGGGGCCGATCACTGCGTCGGCAGTTTCGATTGTGGAACGACAAACGCGTGGCTCGGGATCTTCGATTTCCACCTGTGCATCGGTGGAACAGCTGTGGAGAAACAGCACTGCCCGAGCCAAACGGCCCGGGCAGTGTCGGAGCTAAGTGCTAGTGGAGGATTCGTCGGATTTCTTCTCGCTGGGTGTCTCGTCCGCAGAGTCCTCGCTTGCAGTCTCCGCGTCAGCAGCCTCACGGGGTTTCCACCCTTCGCGGTCTCGCCTGGCCAATTCGGCGAACATCGCGTTGTGCGCGGCGAGGTCGGCGTCGTGGTCGCGCTCGGCCGCACGGTCGGTTCGGCGCGCTGTCCTGCCATCGCTGCGCGACCACTGAACCAGCAGCGCGAGCATGACCACCATGAGCGGGATCTCGCCGGTCGCCCACGCGATGCTGCCGCCCAGCTGCTGATCGCCGATCAGGTCGTTGTTCCAGCCGAGGCCGAGCGAACGGAAGTACGCGCCGCCCATGACGGCGGTGGTGCTCATCAATGCCACGCCGAAGAAGGCGTGGAACGGAAGTGAGCCGAAGACCATTGCCAGCTTGGTCACTGGCTGCAATTGACGTGGTGACGGGTCGATTCCGATCGCCACCCAATAGAAGAGATAGCCGCTGAGGATGAAGTGCAGGTTCATCAGCAGGTGAGCGCTGTGCGAGTCGACCGTCGCACCGTAGATTCCGCCGAGATACAGCGCGTAGAAACCGCCGACGAAGAGAACTGCCGCCACGATCGGGTGGGTGATGAATCGCGAGAACGGGCTGTGCAGAGCGGTCAGAATCCACTCGCGAATGCCGGGCACGCCGTCCTTGCCTGCCGGATCCAGGGCCCGCAGAGCCAAAGTGATCGGCGCACCCAGAACCAGCAGGACTGGGCCCAACATCGACAGCGCCATGTGCGCACCCATGTGAACGCTGAATACTGCCGGCGCGTACTTGCCGACGCCCGAAGACGTGGCGATCAGGAGCACCGCACAACCGCTCATCCAGGCGATGGTTCGGCCGACAGGCCAGGAATCCCCACGCTTGGCCAGCTTGCGCAGACCGATTCCGTACAGAATCGCCGCGGCGATCGCGGCGGTGCCGAACATGAGGTCGAATCGCCAGTCCGTCACGAAGGCCATGAACGACGGCGGGTCCGGAAGGTTGTAACCGAGTTCGACCTCGGGGATCGAGGGAATCGACAGCGGCGGGGGCGGCGGGGTACGACCGAGGCCGATCGCGAGACCGATGGTTGCCGCCATCACGATGCCTTCAGCGCCGGCAAATCGAATCAGGGCAGAGCGACTCTTGGGGTTCTCCGCCAGCGCCGGTAGCGCCCGACTCCGCTGAACCCAACCGAAGAACCCGAGGATGATCAGTGCAACGGTTTTCGCGACGATCAATCGTCCATACGTCGTGGTGAATACGTCGTCGAGAGGCAGACGGACAATCGCGTTGATGACGCCGCTGAATCCCATGACGACGAAGCAGATGGATGCGACCGTCGAAAAGCGTCGGGCTGCTACGTCGGTGTAATCGCCGCCGCGGCGCGCGTGTGCCAGTAGCGCGAACAAGCCGCCGGCCCAGAGCGAAGCCGCCACGAGGTGCAGGATCAGACTATTGGTAGCGATGTCATGCGAGCCGCCCGAAGAGGAGTGACCGGTGAGAGCAAGCGGCATCAGTCCGAGGAGACCGACCAGCAGCAGGAGCGGAGTCCACCACCAGCGCAGTGTCAGTCGGGCCAGGATCGCCAGAACAACCGCGATGATCGCCGTCCAACGCCAAGCGCCGGCGATCTCGACCTGATCGAGTCCCGACCACAGGTTCGCCGGTTTGATCGCTTCGGCAAACGGCTGACCCGACGTGTCGGAGAGCGTCAGAGGCACCATCATGAACGAACAGATCGCCCACACGATCGCGGCGTGCGATGCAGTTCGGACTGCCCGATAGCCGTCGACGTCGAGGACGCCCGACTTCTGCGGCGGCACGAAGAACGCGGCCAGCAGCAGTGACCCGATCGCAATAACCGCGGCGATCTCCCCCAGTGCCCGCATCGCGGGCAGGCCGTACGTGGTGATCGGGCCTGGATCCGGGATACCCAGAAGAGTCAGTGCCTGCGACGCGGAGAATCCCACCACGATGGCTGCGGTGAGCCCTGCGATGAGTCCACTGACCACGAATATCGCGGTCGAAGAAGCGGGTGCACCGCTGTGCTGTGTGGACTCCGGTGGGGAATCTGTCGGCGCGAGGTCGGGTGTAGCCATACCTCAAGGGTAGGACCTTCGCGAACCGACTACGACAACGCGTCGGAGTTGGGCGGCGCGCGTCACATCCCGAACCCTCGAGTATGATGTTCCACGCGCCTCCGTAGCTCAGGGGATAGAGCAAGAGCCTTCTAATCTCTTGGTCGCAGGTTCGAATCCTGCCGGGGGCACTTTTGTATCGTTTCCCCAGGAACGAATACCCTCTACACCTGCACGTACGAAGCCATGACCGACGCGGCATTCCTGCGTTATCCCACTCAATCCCGGCCAAAGTGTTGAGTAAGTGTTGTTGTGCGGTTCTCAGGTGAGTCCAGTGGATACACCATAAGTTGGGCGCCGAATCCCGGCTTGTCATCGACAATCTTGCTGTCCAGCGGCGGAGCGAATTGGTACGGAAGACGAGTTCTGGAAAGCCCTGCAATGCTTCTGTCACACCCGGAACTCCAAAGGGAACCAGGCTATTTGGGCCCACATCAGTAATGGGCCTCTCAGATTCAAGCTCGGGCGCCAGCACGTCTGGCGCAAGAGTGTCGTACTCGCGTGGGCGCCGAACAGGAACCCCCGTGGTGTCAAGCGCGGCACCCGACCCCCCTGAAGTTTGGGCGCAGCGTTCGTTCGAATGGTGGAACTCTGTACGATCCGCACGCTAATCGGTAGATCGCGAATTACTTTCGTTGAGTCGGACGCTGCGGTGGCCGATCAAACGCACGTCGCGATTCGTCATTTCGCCCTCCATTGATCCACCGGCCTCGACCTGGCCGGTCGCCCAGTGGGTCATCCTGGGTGCACGTGTTCCCGACAGCTCAGGTGCGCCGACCTGCCGGAGTGCACGCGGGGGCCACCCCGGCAGGCGACCCCACTACAAGGGGCAGCCACAAGGCAGCTCGTTCTCACTCGCTGAGAAATCACAAGTGCCGATTCACACAAACCTTGATCGTAATTCGCGCGGGAAACCGAAATACGTTACTTGCCAGCCTTTTTCCTTGGACAACCTTGGGCAATCGTTCCCCATCCTCAACATTCACAAACCGGACAGTCTGTGCTAATTTTTACAGACCTTCACCCCCGTTTTACCCTCCGAGAGGTTCATCACGCATGTCTAAAGCCACCCGCCGCGCCGGAATCGTTGCCGCACTTGTCGGCTCCGCTGCATTGATTGCACCGGCTTTCGCGGGCGCAGCACCCACTGGTTCACTCGGTTCCGCAGAGCCGGAAGCGGGCTTCACCTGCTCCACAACGTCTACCGAAACCACCGCGAACGGCTGGGGAATCCCGTTCACCGACGAGAAGGACCAGATCGCCTCCTACGCGGCCGATAATGTCTTCGACAAGGACGGCTCACTCAAACTCGAAGTCACCGACGTCAACGACCGCTCGGTGTCGTACCACGCGGCTGGAAGCATCAAGCTCGCCGACGCGGCTGCCAAGGAAATCGGGTTCTCCGAGCGCGCCGTAACCACCAGCGCCGCGTTCCAGCTGCGTTTGACCGGTACCACGAATCCGAAAGACAACGGTTTCACCACTCTGGTGTGGGTGCCGAGCCAGAACGACGCACCTGTCACGGACGTTGCGGTCAAGCACGAGAACATCCAGGACGGACTCTGGTGGAGCACCCGTACCATCGGCGGTGCAGTAAAGGGCGAGCCCACCTCACTCGATGCCATCGTGGCAGCCAACCCCGGCGCGAAGGTCGAGCACTACGGTGTGAGCGTCGGCACCGGCTCGGCGGCCTCGAGCGTCTTCGTCGACGCGGTGAAGTTCAACGGCTGCACCACCAACTTCGCCAAGAAGGATCCGAAGCCCGAGACAGGCACCGGTTCGCTCGGTTCACTCGGCGACATCTTCGGCAGCTAGCAGCAACAGTTCTACTGCGGATGACGAAAGCCCCCCACCCTCATTGCGAGGTTGGGGGGCTTCCCTATCGAGACATCGCAAGGAAAGACAGGACTTTCGTCGCACAATCCGCGCACCAAATTCCATAGGCCAACACACCGGTTTACCGGACAATGAAACGATGGCTCACCTTGCGCAGGACCGTGTCGATGCTTGAACCTGAAACAGTAGACACCGCGATCCTCGCCATCTTCATCGGAACGGCCATTTCGGCAGTCACTGCGAGCGTCATGCCATGGGCATTCGGAAGGGTGCCACGAACCAAGTCGACGACATATGACAATTACCGACGAGTTTTCGGATTGCTTGCCGCCGTGCCTATGCCGTGGTTTCGCTCCGCGTTCTGCGCAGCATCAGTACCTGGAATATTTCTGATTCCGATAAAGCCCCTGAATGGATGGCCCCGATGGAGTAAGGCGCTCATTGGGGCGGCCATCGGGGCTGCATCTATGATCGCCGTCAGCGCTTTCCTTCAAGGAGTGCCGCTTCCCGTGACAGCGGTCGTATCGCTTCTCGCTGCGGCACTGTTCGCATCATCGGCGGTTAAGTTGACGGCCGGCGAACGAGATGCAGGGCAATTGATCGCTTGGACCGCTGCTGGCCATGCCTTGTTTTTCATCTTGATCGGCACTAGCAATACATCAGACTCATTTGAACACTTGTGGAAGTACGGGATCGCCACACCCGTGACGATAATTCTGATTTACATGGCCGTGTCGACTGGTAAAACATGGGTGTCAGTTGTACTGCTCGCAACCCTGGGCGTGACCAGCATGTCTCTAGGGTTCCGGTCCCACGCACTCGTCTGCCTGATTTCTGTGGTCATGCTGATAGCGAAGGGTCCATCAAGCCGTCCCAGATGGGCTAAGATTGGGGTCGCACTAGTCGGCATCTATGCTTTGGCGGTGCTCCTGCCGAATGCTATTTCGTCTGGCACTTTCGGAGCTGACGTACAGGCTCGGACCATTGCTCAGGAACAAGTTTCCGACGCGCCATCCTTTCTTGCAGGCCGGGTCGAGCCCCCATTCTCAATCGCGGCCATCTCAGAGAAGCCGCTAATAGGGTGGGGCAATCTGAACAAGATTGACCGCGCCACCGAAGCGTCGGGCGTCCAAATCGCCAAAGACCTCGGAATGGCAAACCCCGACTCGTACCGAAAAATCTGGATTCGAGACGGGGGGCAAGTCTCCCTGCATTCGGTATTCTTCGAATCGTGGGCCGCTGGTGGAATCTTGGCCGCCGGATTCCCTGCCTTGCTAATCTTCCTATTTTCCGCTGCAGCCATCCGAGCGCGAGGGCAATACGCCGCGTTGGTGATCCTCGTGTCGATACAAGGCCTTTGGGATGTAGTATTTTCACCCTGGGGCTACAACCGCCCAATCCTTTTCGCGACCTCGGCAGTGCTCGCGTGTTGGTCCATCGCGGAGCACCGCCGAGTGAAGAGTAAGCCTCAGCCATATCCTTCGTCGGACGCGGGCCCTAGCCATTTGGTTGGGGATTTCGCACAGAATCCCACGTAGGAGAATCTTGCGTCACCGCGACTCTCCGACATGTCGCCAGTCATGTCACACTGCACGGTCGAAATCGGTCTAGATTGCGGCGCCCGCTGCACCACAGCCCGCCAGTTCGCGAGAGGTGTCTTGTCGGTGCTGTGGTGCACTTAGTTGTGTGGCCGCAGGTTCGAATCCTGCCGGGGGCACCACAAGATTTGCATCACGAATAGTCACGCTGCGTGGATAAAGCGATCTCTCTCCAGACCGATCCGATCCGGACCGAAACCTAGCCCACAAATTGCGTACCGTCCGCAGTAATCTGCCTCGCATGAAGAAGGCGCTTCCGAAGACCCTGAAGTCACTCGCCCGGACCGTTGGAATCCTGGCACTCGCGATCGTCGTGGTATCTGTCGTCGAGAGGTTCAGCGGCGCACACCAACCGACTACCGGTCCCGCCTCGTTGACCGGACCCGACCAATCGTTGTAGCCCTTCCCTGCGACTGCGACAAGGTCGTCTCACGAAGTTCTACGACGACGAGTCGGTAGGCAAGAGTCCACCAATGGCGGCTGAGTCGCATGCAACACGCTGCGCGGAGCGGCCGCGACTGTCACAGAATCTCTGGGCTCCGGATCCCAAGGCGTCACAGCAGCCGGGGCAGTCAAACCTTGCGGGCAGCCGTGGGTGTAGCGCCATTGACACAAGCTGCGTCAGAATGGTTGCGCGAGAACTCGATTCGAAGGTCCGATTTCGCGAAGTGTCCAGAGAGCTGCGAAAAGTACCGGCTGAGGGACCTCGCGGCCACTCGGTGCGGTTGCTCGGATGTGGCGACTGCGCACCGATCGAACCGGCCGCATCCGCCGTCAGCGACTACGCAACGACCGTCACCATTTGACTCCGGGCATCGAAAGCGCTTGAAAAGTAAGCCATTTCATCGTGCCGAGATGCGCGAGAACGACCTGAACTTGCGAGGTCTCGAGATCTTCGAAGAAGCCTCCGACATGGCATTTTCCGAGATCCACTCACATTCCAGGCTGTGCCTCATCCGTGCGCACAAGAGCGTCGCCAAAAGTCGCTGCGGCGCGTGATCAGCTGGACTGACGTAACCGTACCGAAGGCTTTCTACGAAAAGCTGGGCGATTCTTCGTCTCGAATGGCCATGTCGGCCCCCGAAGCATTAGCGACGGTTAACTCAGGCCGAAATCTAATCTGCTAAGAAAAACGAATCTAATGTGACCCCTATCTCTGGATCCTTTCAGAACAGGGGTTTCGATGACGCGCGACTGAATTCACCCCCTAATTCACCCTCCTCCTATGCACAGAAAAGTGATTTGCATTTATGTCGAGCGTGTGCGCACAGATAATTCGCTCCACGCCTTGTCGTTCCGACAGCAAATAAGGGCCGTGAACTGCATAAAGGCCCATTCGGTACAGCAGCGCGGACTCGGCTCGGCCGCTCACCGCTTGTCGACAGGAGCCAGGGCAGGTATACAACTGATGGTCGAGATCGAATTGTGATGAACCAGCCAGTTAACTTGGAAAAAATCAACGGAAGATAGATATGGCCAGTTAAGCGCAGTTTTTCTTGCATGGACGCACGTCCATGGCGTGTCCAGCTATGCGATTTGCTCGTGTTAGATTCCTGATTGCGCATCGCCCGGTTTGCGCCTTCTGCGTTGTTTGCGCGGAATTTGCATCTTCTCGCGAACGGCCCCGCGCACATTTCCTTACGTTGTGCCAAAGAAAGGAATTTCATGAAAACCGTCACGGCAGCGAAGCACGCAGCACGAAGACTCCCCCTCGGAGCCATCGCACTGTTGCTATTGCTATCCGGGATGGTACTCATGCCCGAACTGCAATGAATCGCGCAGGAAAGATCCTCGGCCGCAGCCTTTAGTACCTCGTAGGTCGTCGCGTTAGGTAACACCGGCGATCGATCTTTCTTGGAATTTCCTGGCCTACCCAGAGCCGGCCGTCGGTCTGCGCTGGCGCCAACCAGGTCCGATTACCAACTGTTCGGCTCCGCAATAGGACGCCTGAGAATCACCAACGCTCGCATCCAGGCTCCAGAGCTGCTCAAAGGTCCCGTTTCGCTATTCGACGGCCCCGGAAACGGGGCCCAAATCATGTGTTCTGAACGAAAGGTGTTCGTCATGCGTAACCGTGTCTTCCCACGCCGTGCCGGGGAGGGGGTGGTGTCTCGGTGGGCAGCTTTGGGGATGATCGTTGCGGTCCTGGCGCTGGTCATATCGTCGTTCTCATTCGTCCAAGTTGCCTCAGCAGATGACATCGGGACCTCGACCACCACAGGTCCGACCACCACAGTTCCGACCACAACGAAGCCGCCCGCGACTACGACGGAGGCGCCACTGAAAACGACGGCGCCGCCTACTTCCACGTCGGAGTCACCCGCTTCTGCGAAACCGCCGATCACAACCACAGCGCCCCCGTCTACGACTTCTGTGGCGGCGCAGCGACTGGCCGCACGCGGAGTCAATCCCGGCATCGATGTGAATATCACCAACGTCCAGGTCGAGGGAAAGAACGACCAGCAGATAACGGTCGGGGACTCCGTCACGGTGAAGGGCACCTGGGACGCGTCAAGCGCGAGCCCGCAACCGGGCGACCAGTTCACCATCGGATTCCCTGACGAGTTGAAGCTCCAGTCCAACCCGACGATCGCGCTCGCGGGCGACGACGGGACGGTTTGGGGCACATGCGATCTGGTTGCTTCCACCAATCTGATGACGTGTGTTCTCTCCGATGCCGTGGCGGATCGCCCAGACGAGGTGAAGGGCGATTTCTTCGTCTACACGAAGGCAGTCGAGTACACCACGTCAGAGACTGTGGATTTCACGATCAACAACAAGGTCACGCCGGTCGAACTGCCCGGCACGGGCGGCATCACCGACGGCCGCGTAATCGGCGAGTCGACGAAGTCCGGCAAACTCCAGGACAACAAGCAGTCAGTGCGGTGGACCATCGACATCCCCGGCGCCGATCTGGCCAAGTTGGACGCAGGCAACACCGGTTCGGTGACCCTGAGCGACGAGCTCTCCGACAACATGAAGGTGTGTGCGGGCAGCCTGCTCAACGCGAAGCTGTGGTCCGGTCGCCCGGGCGATCTCAAAGAGACCCCCGGCGGCGTCACCGTCACCCAACCCGACGCGGGTGATCAGGTCACCATCAAGATCAACAACGGCGCGCCCTTCGAGGGCAACAAGCTCTACCGCATCGAGTACACCTCATGCACGACCAGCGGCGTGGTGGATCTCAAGGGGACTCAGTACACCAACTCCGTGACGATCGGTGACAACACGGTCGCTTCGGATGGCGTGGGACAGGACTATGCGCCGCAGACCGAGCCTTGGAAGGGTGGCTACCTCGACGGCGGCAAGCGCAATATGGAAGCCGTCTGGACGATTGTGGTCCCGGGCACCGACATTGCCGCCAACAACCACAAGATCGACATCACCGACACCTTCGGCGGCCCCCATGCGGTCTGTGCCTCGGGCGTGCAGGTAGTCATCGAGAAGTCTGACTACCTCCCAGGGCGGGAGAACGAACCCAACTACCGCACTCCTGCCGCAGGATTCACCATTGCTCCCATCGGCGCAGTAGCCGGCGCGAGTACCTTCACCGCGGCGATCACTGTGGATAACCCGGCCACGTTTAACGAAGAGCAGTATTACTACTTCACGTACCGGACCTGCCTGACCACCACAGAGGTGCCGGACTCCGAGGACCATCTCACCAACTCGGCGGTCGTCAACAAGACGTCGATCACGGGAAAGACTGAGGGGCCTGGGTTCACGAGCGGCAAGAACGGCGCGATCAACACCACGTCGCAGCCTGTCGGCGGTGTGGAGCAGCCGGCAGGCACCACCCTCAATTGGACCGTGGAAATCTCAGGACACGATCTCGAGGGCCTTACGGAACCGGCGGTCATCAACGACAGGTTCTCACCGAACATGACGGTGTGTGAAATCGGCGGCGACCTCAAGAGCAACCTCAATCTCAAGGTCGTCGCGCAAGACTTCTTCGACGGCAACAAGAAACGCGAAATAACCGACGCCACCTCGGTGGCGCGCGCCGACGGCGGTTTCGATCTCACCCTCCCTCGGGACGCGGACGGTTACAGCCGTCAGACGAAGTACCTCGTCAGCTACACCCTGTGCACCAGCAGCGGCGGACTGGACCAGCGCGACACGGAATACTCCAACACCCTCACCTATGCCGGCAAGCAGACGCTGTCGAAGAGCGTCAAGCAGGAATGGGGCGGCGGCGGCACAGGTCAAGGTGTGTCGCGGGGCTCGTTCTCGCTGCTGAAGGAGATCGCTCCCTTCTCCGAGAAATTCCCGGAGGACACCGAGTTCACTGTGAAAGTCGAGGAGTTCGCCCCCGGGCAAGATCCAGCGACCGACGCCCCGGTGAGCTCCTACGAGATCAAGGTGAAGGCTGACGGGACACCGGTCAGTGGGATCAACCCCCGCGGAACCGGCTGGCAGATCCGACTGTCCGAGATCAACCTCCCCACCGTTGACGGCGTGTACTTCGAGAGAGGGACGTTCCGCCCGTCGGAGGGTGTGACGCTCAACGGGGACCGCACCGAGGCACTGGTGACCATCACGCCGAAAAGCAATGTCGGTGTCACACTGCTCAACAAAGCGAGTCTGGGATCGGCGCGGATCACCAAGTCCGTCATCGGTGACGGAGCGCGCACGGGACTCGAGGCTTTCGTTGTCAACGCAGAGATCGCCTTCGGTGACGACGCCGCCGGCAACGAGTTGCGTCAATTCACCCTGAAGGACGGTCAGCACTACGACCTGGGCAAATTGCCCATCGGAGCGAAAGTCACCTTCACCGAGGTCCAACCGATGAACACCGACCTCGTGACGTGGTCGCTGCCGGTGATCAGCCCGAAAATGCTCACCATCGGCACCGATGCGTCGGCGAACACGGTCTCCGTCACCAACGAGGCCACGATCACGCAAGGCACCTTCGAAGTGAGCAAGAAGCTCACGGGCCCGAAGGCGTTCGACAAGGCCGTACCGGCCAGCTTCGACGTGATTGCCACCTGGCTCGACACGGACGACAACCCGCAGAGCAAGACGCTGTCTCTTCCGTCCGACGGCACCCCGGTTCCGTTCGGCGAGAACCTGCCGGGCGGCACCGAAGTCACACTGACAGAGCTGGTTCCGGCAAACGGTGACGGTCTCGCCTATGGCGTGCCCGCATACTCCGGGAATGTCAGGATCAGTCCGGACAACGCAGCCGTGGTGACCATCGGCAAGGATCTGCGCAAGATCGAGGTGTCGAACTTCGTCGACGTCAACGACGGCACTCTGCGCATCGCAAAGCAGGTCGGCGGTGAGGCCGCCGAGGCCGTCGGCGACGACGTGGAGTTCACGGTCGAGGCGCGTTGGCGCGACGGTGTGGGGTACCGCACCCAGGTGCTGAGCGTCAAGCAGGGACAGACCACACCGCTCGGCGTCGACCTCCCTGTCGGCACCGAGGTGACCTTCACCGAGACCGGCCGTCCCGATGTCGACGGAGTCGAGTGGGGCGCGATCTCCTGGGGCACCAGCCCGGAAGGCGAATCGTGGCTGCACTCGAACCTCGACGGCACCGCGACGGGCATAGTCTCCGACGACCCGACCGACGGTCGGCTGATCACGCTGTCGAACGAGGCGCTGTGGAAATTCGGATCGGTCGAATTCACGAAGTTCATCCTCGACGCTGACGGCAACCCCGTCCGCGCACCCGAGGCCGACCTGCCTGACAGCGCGACGTTCGAGGTCCGTATCGACGGGATCGATCCGGCACTCCCCGCTGGAACTGATTTCCCGGCAGTGGGCCAGACCATCACCCTCGATGCCGCAAACGACTGGAGCTGGACGTCCGACGAGGTTGTGCCGCGGAACACCGTGATCACCTTCTCCGAGGTCGACCCCAAGCCACTGGCCGGTATCGACTGGGCGCGGCCGTACTACTACGTCTCCGCGGATGCCGGTGACGCCGATTACCGCGACACCGTCAAGGCGGTGGCCGGTGAGAAGGCTGTGGTGGAGATCCACAACCGCCCGATCCCGACCACCGAGGTGGATATCGACAAGATCGTGACCGGCCCCAAGGGCAGCCAGGTGGCCAAGGACGGATCCACGATCTTCCAGGTCACGGCTACGTGGACGGACATCGACAATGAGGCGCGGTCTTGTGTTCTCGATGTCAAGCCGGGCGCTTCGGTCACTCCGACCGCCCAGTGCGACGCAGCCGTCATCGACGGCCGGGTCCAGTTCCCGCTGAACACCGACATCACTTTCACAGAAACCGGTGCTCACACCGACGTCACCAACGTCAAGTGGGGTGAAGTGATCTGGGGCGTCAAGGAAGGCAAGGCGGATGTCTCGACGATCGACGGCGAACCGACCGCAACTTCCGTCAAGCTCACCGGCGAAGCAAACAAGTCGGTGGTCCTGGGACTCGAGAACAAAACCAGCAGCAATGGGCTGATCATCATCCCGATCCCGATCCCGCTGCCGCCGTGGGAAATCCCGACATGGCCGGGCTCTGAAGTACCCGGAGGACCAGGCACTGACGTTTCGACTCCCGGCAACAACACTCCCGGCAACAACGGTGGTGGACACAACGGTGCTCCGGGCACACCTGCTCCGGGAAATCCTGCTCAGGCCAAACCGGACCAGTCCTCGTCCCTGCCGGTAACAGGCGCGAACGTCATCTGGCTCGCCGGTCTGGCGCTGGCACTGATCGGCGGTGGCGCATGGCTCACCCTGCGTAACCGCAAGCGTGGACCCGGCCAGGAGTAACTCCCAACCAGAAATACCGAAACAGGGCGGGTGCGACATACACCTGGTCGCACCCGCCCTGTTTCACCGTCACGACGCATCTATCTCGCGGCCGCCGCCGCGGCCCACCCCTCGAAGGAGAAACACCATGTCATTCCTCCCGTTCCCGATCGTCATCGAAGGCATCGAGACCACTGGTTCTGCCGCGATCGACGGCCTCGGTCGCCTGTCCGTACTCCTTTACGATCTCCTCGGCGGTACCGGGAGCGCCACGATCGACGCGGGCAGCTAGTTCGATACGGCACCAATGCGACACATCAGCTAGCTCGGTAGATCTGTGGAGAGGAGACCCCGGTTCGTGAGCGATACCAAAGTTCCAGGGCGTCGGCGGCCGGGCGCAGGCCAGGTAATCGGCGAACTGCTCCTCACGGCCGGGGTCGTCATCCTGCTGTTCGTCATCTATGAGGCGTTCTGGACCAATATCGTCTCGGGGCGGCTGCAGGACGAGCTCACCAACAGTCTGGAGGAATCCTGGGCCGAAGTCCCCGAAGCCTCAGGAGTGATCGATGGTCAGCCGGTGTCCCCGCTGATCCCTGTGCTCGGCGAGGGATTCGCGCGCGTGCATTTCCCCACACTCGGCGCCGCGTACGCAATCGTCGAGGGCACACGCAACGAGGACCTGCGGGCCGGCCCCGGCCACTACCCGGACTCGCAGATGCCCGGCGAAGCCGGAAACTTCGCGCTCGCCGGGCACCGCAATGGTTCCGGCGCAGTCTTCCAGCACCTGGATCGACTCGATGCATGCGATGCCGTCGTCGTGGAGACCGAGTTCCAATGGATGACGTACCGGTTGCTCCCACTCGACCAGGCCTCGCCCGAACGTCGCGCTGCGGCGAAAGCCTGCTTGAATCCCGAGGAAGCCGATCGTGTTTCCGAAGGCGACTACGTCCATCTCCTCGGGCGGCGCATCACCGTGCCCGGGGATGTTGCGGTCGTCAACCCGCTGCCCGGAAGCCCTTGGGCCGAGCCCGACGCCACGCTGGAAAGTATGTTGACACTGACCACGTGCCATCCGCTCTACTCGAACAGCGAACGCTTGATCGTCCACGCGGTTCTCGTCGAAACAATCTCGAAGACTTCGGGCACCATTCCCGCGGCATTCCAGGAGCAATGAATGTACGGATACCTCTGGGGAGCGCTCCCCGGCCCCCGACCAGTGAAGGCCCTGCTGGCGATCGTTCTCGTGGTCGCGGTGGTGCTGCTACTCATGGAATTCGTATTTCCTTGGGTGTCAGAGCATATGCCCTACTCCGACGTCACCGTATAGAGCGCCCGTGCAGGTCGGCCGACACCTGCACAACGCCCGGCTGGAGCCCGAAGGTGCTGTCCTACATCGGACTCGACGGATCTACGATGATTCTGGCGTGTCGATGCAAACCAGTTTCCGCGTGTGTCGGAACGGGTCGCCTCGTTGACGCTCGGGGCTCTCCGGAATGTTTGTTCGACGCCTTAGCGAGCACTGAAACCTGCCTCCGCCGCTACAGAACCTTCGTGAAGATCTGCGCCGGCGCTGCCGTCTCGAGCTTGTCCAGCGCCTCAACCAACCTGACGAAGTGCTCGGTATGGGTGTGGGCGTCGAGGTGCTCCTGCGATTCCCATTCCTCCACCAACACAAGCTCGCAGGGATTTTCGGTGCGCTGCAGTAACTCGTAATTGATGCAGCCGTCCTCTTTTCGGGTCTCGGTGACAAGTTCGTCGTACAACCGAAGCACTTCCGCGAGATCGCCCTGCTCCACCGTTGTTGGCACCAACACCCTGATCACAAAGACTCTCCGATTCGACTGTCCTGCAGTAGCCCGTCGGCTCGAAGTCTGCCGTAGACCTCCGACAGATCGACATTTCCGTTGTGACTCGAAGTTTGCGGACAGGCGCAATATCTACGAAACACCCCCGATACCGGAGGTTCGTAGGGTTTGCCGAAGTCGGGCTCGCAATCAGCAGCGCAGCCCTGGGCCCGGGCGAGGGGTAAGCACATGAGTGGAAATGCAGTTCGCTTGCAAGCGATCAAGGACGTCGAGGCCTACACACCTCCGGTGGTCAGTTTCACGACCGACGAGACACCCGGAGAGGTGTTCGGAGCCAACGTCTTCAACAAGGTGGTCATGCAGAAGCGACTGCCCAAGCTTGTCTACAAATCGGTGATGGCGACGATCGAGCAAGGCAAACCGCTCGATCCCATGGTCGCCGACGCGGTCGCATCCGCGATGAAGGACTGGGCGTTGGAGAAAGGCGCAACCCACTACGCCCACGTCTTCTATCCGCTTACCGGGTTGACCGCCGAGAAGCACGACAGCTTCCTCGAGCCGGTCGGCGACGGCAGTGCACTGGCGGAGTTCGCCGGCAAGACCTTGATCCAAGGTGAACCCGACGCTTCGAGTTTCCCGAACGGCGGGCTGCGCAACACGTTCGAGGCTCGCGGATACACCGGCTGGGATGTCACGAGCGCGGCCTACGTTCTCGAAAACCCCAACGGCAACACACTGTGTATCCCGACCGTGTTCGTTTCGATGACCGGCGAAGCGCTCGACCACAAGACTCCCCTGCTGCGTTCACAACAGGCAATGGGTTTCCACGCCGAACGAATCCTTAAGTTGTTCGGTCATACCGATCCCGAGCACATCGTGTCGTTCTGCGGACCCGAGCAGGAGTACTTCCTGATCGATCGACACTTCTTCCTCGCCCGCCCCGACCTCCTCAACGCCGGCCGAACACTCTTCGGCGCAAAGCCGCCCAAGGGCCAGGAGTTCGACGACCACTACTTCGGGGCGATCCCGGAACGTGTGCTCGGATTCATGATGGACACCGAGCGGGAACTTTTCAAACTCGGTATCCCCGCCAAGACGCGGCACAACGAGGTTGCGCCCGGCCAGTTCGAAATCGCCCCGATGTTCGAGCGAGGCAACATCGCCGCGGACCACCAGCAGTTGCTGATGACCACTTTCAAGACAATCGCCAAGAAGCACGGCATGGAATGTCTGTTCCACGAGAAGCCGTTCGACGGTGTCAACGGCTCCGGCAAGCACGTCAACTTCTCGCTGGGCAACTCCGAACTCGGCAGTTTGCTTGTCCCCGGCGACAATCCGCATGACAATGCCCAGTTCCTCGTATTCTGCGCCGCAGTCATCCGGGCCGTCCACAAATACGCGGGCCTCCTGCGCGCGTCGGTCGCATCGGCAACCAACGATCACCGCCTCGGTGCCAACGAGGCTCCCCCGGCCATCATTTCGATCTTCCTCGGCGATCAACTGGCCGACGTCTTCGAGCAGATCGCCAAGGGCGCCGCGACATCGTCGAAGGACAAGGGCACCATGATGATCGGCGCCGATACCCTTCCCGTCCTACCGACCGACCCGGGCGATCGCAACCGTACGAGCCCATTTGCCTTCACCGGCAACCGTTTCGAGTTCCGCGCGCCAGGATCGCTGCAAACAGTCAACGGCCCGATGGTCACCATCAACACGATCATGGCCGAGGCCTTGGACTACATGGCCACCGAACTTGAGGCCGCGGTCGCCGACGGCGCCGATTTCGACACCGCCGTCCAGAATCTGCTCACCGAGATCATCACCAACCACGGTGCGGTTGTCTTCAACGGCGACGGTTACTCGGAGAACTGGCAGATCGAGGCCGAGTCTCGCGGCCTGCCGAACCTTCGCACGACGCTGGACGCCCTTCCTGAACTGATCACCGAATCCTCGATGAAACTCTTCGAGAAGTACAAGGTCTTCAACCACCGGGAGATGCACAGTCGCTACGAGGTCGGACTCGAACAGTACGCACTGAGCATCGGCGTCGAGGCACGCCTGGCCGCCGAAATCGGTACGACGCTGATTCTTCCGGCTGCAGTGCGCCACCAGACGGAAGTTGCGCAGAACTTCGTCGCACTGAAGTCTGCCGGCCTCGAACCGGATTCAGCACCGCTCGAAGAAGTGTCGGCGCCCGTTGCGGCTCTGCGCACAGCGCTCGCGGCCCTGCGCGCAGCAATCGACACCGACGCCGGCGAGTCGCCATTCGATCAGGCCAAGCACGCACAGGACGCACTCCTGCCCGCCATGGCAGAGGTACGTGCAGCGGCCGACTTCCTCGAAACCATCGTCGCCGACGATCACTGGCCACTCCCGACGTATCAGGAAATGCTCTTCATTCTCTGAGCATCACCCGAATATCACTACCCACAGAACTATGGCCTGCAACTCGATCGAGTTGCAGGCCATAGTTGTCGAATCTTGCTCGGCTAGCGGTCTTCCGGCATCGTGACTTCGAGGACGCGAGCCTCACCGGTGGTCGCGGGGTCAGGACGATCGCGCGAATCCGACGACGCCATCTGGAGTCCGTTCAAATCGGTCCGCATGTAGATGACGTTGTAACGGTCCCACGTGGTGGCGACGAATTCGAGGAACTGTCCGCTCGCCCACGGGTGCATGAATCCGCCGTACAACGCGGGCAACGTGATTCCACTCAACAGGGTCTGCGTACCACTCCACGGGCCTTGCGGTTGGTCGGCCTGACGGATCACCAGGTTGCCCTCGGCACTGGTGTACATGGCAACGAACTTGTTCAGGTAGTCGTTCCACTGCACTGCGAGTTCACTGACCCGTGCCTTGATGACCTGAACGGCATCGGTATCTCGCGGACTCCAACCGGAGCCGTCCCAGTATTCGTAGGCACCGAGATTTCTGATGTCGGCGCCGGCCACTCGCGCCAGGATCGCCTTACCGAAACGACCTGAGGGAGTTCCGTATTCGTAAATGTAGCCGTCCCGACCGTCGAGGAAGGCGCTCTGCTGGAAGTTGGAATTGATCGGCGATACTGCCGGAATCCCCGGAATGCCAAGTCCTTCGGTATTGGCGCGAACTGTCGCCGGATCGAGTTCCCAGTTCTCACCGTTGTCCGTGGAGAAAGCCAAAGCCGAGTAGTTGGTGGTCCAGGCTCCGGGTTCGTCCCACGACCGAACGGACATGAATCTGATGTACTGCACACCACCGTGAGAGATTCCAGCGGTCGGGATGGTGGTGAACTCACCCGGAATGCCGAATCCCGGAATGATCTCCTTGGAATGATTGGGGCCGTCCAAAGGAGAACTGTCGATCTTCATCCCGTCGGCAATGGCGGTGTCGTTGCTGCGGAACAATACGTTGCTGCGCCAGTCGTCACCCGGGGTGTCGCAGTCGCCCACCGTGTCGCCGAATGCCATCAGCACGTCGTGATCCGGCCCCGAAAGACCGTTGTCCCACATGATTCCGAGGTCGGTACCCGACACGTTGAACCGCTCGATGGTGTTGTTGGGACTGCCTGGGCCAGTGACCATTTCGATCGCCTTGGTCCGGCCGGTCAGCACCGGCAGAGCACCGTTGGGGGCGCCGGTGATCCAAGGCAGCGCGTTGGCGAGGGAGCCGGTACCGGCGGAACCACTGCCGAGTGATCCGGTCAGCGAGCCGAGCGAACCCGTCATCGATCCGGCGGAACCACTTCCTCCCGACCCACACGGTCCGCCGATCGCCGACGCAGACGGTGCTGCGGCAATCGTCGCGGCAATCGTGACGACGCCTATCGACAACATCGCCGACATGGAGTGTTTTTTACGCACGTGCAGCCCCTCTGATCATTTCGACTCCCGTTCGGACCACAGGCACAGTGATCCCCGACCGCAGAAGCAAACCATTTGGACTGTGTTAAGAGAGTGAAAGCTGAGCAAATTGTTATAAATCGCCCGTTCAACTGACACAAGTGACAGCTGTGTCCGATTTCACCTTCACAGGACAGTTGTCCGATACAGCAATAAAGGCGCCTAGTATGTAACGGAAATGTAAAAGAGTTCTCACAACGAGGTAGGTGAGCGGTGTCCGTACGTGACCGCGTAGCGCAGATTTACGATCAGGTTTTGGTTCGCAATGCAGGAGAGCCCGAGTTCCATCAGGCCGCCGCAGAGGTCTTCGAGTCTCTTCACGTAGTGCTCGAACGCCACCCCCGCTACGCCGACGCCGGACTCATCGAGCGGCTCTGCGAGCCGGAACGCCAGATCATCTTCCGCGTGCCGTGGACCGACGACCAGGGCAACGTTCACGTCAACCGTGGCTTCCGCGTGCAGTACAACAGTGCACTCGGCCCCTACAAGGGCGGCCTGCGCTTCCACCCCAGCGTCAACCTGGGCATCGTGAAGTTCCTCGGCTTCGAGCAGATCTTCAAGAACTCACTCACCGGCCTGCCCATCGGCGGCGGCAAGGGTGGCTCGGACTTCGATCCCAAGGGCCGCTCCGACGCAGAGGTCATGCGCTTCTGTCAGTCCTTCATGACCGAACTGCAGCGTCACATCGGTGAATACACCGACGTTCCGGCCGGCGACATCGGCGTCGGCGGTCGCGAGATCGGCTACCTGTTCGGTCAGTACAAGCGGCTGACCAACACGTACGAGTCGGGCGTCCTCACCGGCAAGGGCATCACCTGGGGCGGATCGCAGGTTCGCACCGAGGCCACCGGCTACGGCGTCGCGTACTTCGTCGCCGAAATGCTCAAGGCGAAGGGTGAAGGCCTCGAAGGCAAGAACGTCGTGATCTCCGGATCCGGCAATGTCGCCATCTACGCAATCCAGAAGATCCACCAGCTCGGCGGCGTCGCGATCGCCTGCTCGGATTCCTCGGGATACATCGTGGACAAGAAGGGCATCGATCTCGACCTCCTCAAGGAGATCAAGGAAGTTCGCCGCGGCCGCATCAGCGAGTACGCCGACGCAGTTCCGCATGCCGAGTTCATCGCCGACGGTTCCATCTGGGACGTGCCGTGCGACGTCGCACTCCCCTGCGCGACTCAGAACGAGCTCGACGAAGATGCCGCAAAGACCTTGATCGCCAACGGAGTTCAGGCCGTTGCCGAAGGCGCGAACATGCCCACCACCCCCGGTGGCATCCAGCTCTTCCGTGACGCGAACGTAGCCTTCGCGCCCGGCAAGGCGGCCAACGCCGGTGGCGTTGCAACCTCCGCCCTCGAAATGCAGCAGAATGCTTCGCGTGATTCCTGGAGCTTCGAGTACACCGACGAGCGTCTCGCCGGAATCATGCGCGGCATTCACAAGCGCACCATCAACACCGCTGCCGAGTACGGAAAGCCGGGCGACTACGTGCACGGCGCGAACATTGCCGGCTTCGTGAAGGTGGCCGACGCCATGATTTCGCTGGGCGTCATCTAGAGATTTCCGCAATACAGACAGCAGTACAAAAAGGGGTGATTTCACCCTGAACCGGTTCCCGTACATCGGACTGGTCGAATCAATACCTAGGCCTCGAGGGCCCTGGGTCCGCGAGGACCCAGGGCCCTCGAGCTTGATCTGAGCAAATCGCCCGCGACGAGCACCGTAGGCGCCGGCAATGATCCCAGACGGAACTCGTGGTGTCCTCCGAATCCGTTTTCCGCTCTGACGTCGAAAAACACCGTAAGTGGACGATTGTTTAGGTCCGCAGCGCGTGGGGCATATGGACTTATCTTCACATTTGTCCATTTCACAGTTGGACGATCGTTCATGTGGTAGAAATCACAACGCCTGGCGCAATTCGATCCGCAAATTTCAGCGGC
Source organism: Rhodococcus sp. MEB032 (assembly GCF_030208925.1). Taxonomy (NCBI): domain Bacteria; kingdom Bacillati; phylum Actinomycetota; class Actinomycetes; order Mycobacteriales; family Nocardiaceae; genus Rhodococcus; species Rhodococcus sp. MEB032. The sequence goes on along the minus strand of NZ_JARVSY010000025.1, from coordinate 58,042 downwards.
GAGTATGCCCCCGAACAAGGCCTCAGCGTGTACCCCGCTTCGTAACGCGCCGAGCCTCCGGGTGCCTGTGCCAGGCGACGCACCTGTCTAGAGGAGGCCACCCATGTCCCCAGCGCTGCTGAACAACCCGGGACCGCTCATGTTGGGAGGCAAGCCCGCCTCCACAGCGGTCAACGACGTCATCCCACTGGCAAGCGATCTCGTAGATCACCTGTCCCGTGCCAACCCGACGTTGACTTCCCTCCAAACGGAGGCAGTTCGTCGGGAACTGATTGCGGTGATCGTGCAGGGGCTCCAAGTGGGGATCCAGCTGCTGGATCACCGCAAACTTCCCACCGACCAAGAGTTGGACGGCATTCACACGATGACCGTCCAACAAGCATTGAAAGGCGTGCCACTCAGCGCGATCCTCAACTTGACCAACGAGGGCATCAGCACTTTTCGCACCCTCATCCTCAGCCGGGCCGACGCCGAGGACTCCGCCAATCTCGGGGATCTCAACGAGTTCTTGTTCGCACTTGCGCAGCGGCTTCACTCGTTCATCTCGATCAGCTATCTCTCGGCTCTTCCAGCCGGTTCCCAACTCGGGGAATACTCCGCCGGCGCCCTCGTGAAGGCCATGCTGGACGGCGACGATCCCACCCAGCTTGCGTTGCAGATGGGCGTTGAACTCGCACCCCGCTATCTCGTCCTGCGGCTCCTGGTGAACCTGCCGCCCATCCGCCCGGGAGCACGCAACGGCAACCACCAGCGCATACAGGCCTACCGTGACCTCTCCGTCGCTCAATCGAAAATCGCGGCACACTTCGGGTCGGCACTGCTCGAAGCTCCTGCACCGCAACGTGGTCTGGTGCTGATCGAGGGCACGCCCGACTGGGGAACAGTGTGCGAGGTCATCCAACGTGCACGCGCGACGGTCGGGGTGGAGATCACAGCAATCGCCGAGAACGCAGCGGTACGAGATATCGCCGCCGCCCAAGCAACCACTCACGAATTGGCGCAACTCGTGCGGCGCCTGAGACTGCCGGCGCGGTCCTACCGAATGGAAGACCTCGCGCTCGAGTATCAACTCACTCGGGGTGGCGCAGGCCGCGACAGCTTGATCAATCTTCTCAAGCCACTCGACGGCAATCCGGAACTGCTGCAGACATTGTCCATACATCTCGCCAACGGCCAGCATCGTCAGCGCACCGCGTCGGCGCTCGGCCTGCACACCAACACCGTCGACAATCGAATCAAGCGCATCGCAACCCTGACCGGATTGGATCCGGCCCTGCCCTCTGAACTGCTCAAACTGCGCGCTGCCATGATCTCGCTGACCTTCGCAAGCACTGATGTGGACAATCGTCCAGCGAAAATGTGAACACTCACATCCTCGCTATTAGCTGTCCACGTGTGGCGCCTGGACCCCACTTTTCCGCCCCGAACCGGGCTATAAAAGTGTGGTGCGAATCACCGCGCAAACCAGTAACAATTAAGGGGAAACACATGATCAACGGCCAGGATAACGCTCTCCTCGGTGCCTTCTTCGACACCATCCTGCAGCTCTTCAACGCGGGCAGCACCGGCACGGGCTCGACGGATGGCGGCGGCGTCTCCTAGGACGAATCTCGGGCCCTGTGCGAGAGAATTTCTCGCACAGGGCCCGCTCCAAGCCGCCTGACACTGTGATGGCGGTGACCACGGTGACCACCACGTCGCCACCGCTGAAACCAGGAGCAAGCACATGATCGCCGCACCAACCACAGGCGCTTTGGCCGTCGTTTTGAACACCGTCCTACAGATGTTCAACGCCGGCAGCAGTTTCCTCTACACCGACAACTCTCCGATTGGCGGCGGCGGCGAAACTCCCACGACGCCTGCTCCCTGATCGACTTACCCGCTCGCATCACACAGTCGCGGCACAGACAGGAACCACCGTGATAAACCAGCACACCCTGGGCAGCCTGGTCATCGACTTCGGCTCACTCTCCCGAGCACTCGGCTTCGGCAACGGCTCCATCGTGTCGCTCGGCAGCACCGGAAGTGGCTGAAACAGCCCGCCTGACCACGTCGACGATCCCGTCGCCGCTCACCTTCTCACCACATCTCGAAACAGAAAGCAGGTCCCCCTGTGCCTACAATTCCGCTCACCGGCGACCCCATCGTCATCAACATCATCGTCCAGCTACTGAGCGCGGGCAGCAGCAATGCACTCGCACTGGGCGGAGTCGGTAGCAGCGGTCTCGGTAGCACCGGGCTCGGCAGCTTCGACTCGGCGAGCCTCGGCAGCGCTGCTTAGGACCTCACTTGTGATCGGTGTTCGATCCGCGTCTTCGGCCGCCGAAACAGTCCACGAAACCCACGTTGCCCTCCGTCATCTGTGACGGAGGGCAACGTGGTCGTTCAGGCGAGACGGCTCGCGGTTGCGCGATCAGGCCGTCCGCCGCGGTGAATCAACGCCAGTCTTCAGGTGGATCGCTGTCGTCGTGCTCGATGGTCACGGACTCCGAACGATCGTCAGCTGCAGCCTTTTTCGCTGCTTCACGCATCTCGATTCCGTCGGACACCCAGTCGCCGATCTCGCGCGTCACGTCTCGAACGGCCCCGGCGATGATCATCGCGATCGAGCCCACGTGGTTGGCTGCACTTTCGGTCAGTTCCTGGACCGTGTCCTTGCGGCGTTCGAATTTCCCGACCATCAGTGTGTGCCTCTCAGGCTGCAGTTCGCTGGCGCTCGACGATAACACCGGGAGGGGTCGTCGACTTGACCAAACCGGGCGGAAGAGCGAGCTTGAAGATCTTGCCCCATACCGAACCGATCTGCTTGAAGAACCCACCGGTGTTGTACGGCAAACCGTACTTCCCACACAATTCTTTCACCTGGGGAGCGAGTTCCGGATAACGATGCGCAGGCAGGTCCGGGAACAGGTGGTGCTCGATCTGGTGCGAGAGGTTGCCGGACATGATGTGGAAGAGCGGGCTTCCCTCGATGTTGGCGCTGCCGAGCATCTGACGCACGTACCACTGCCCGCGAGTCTCGTCGGCCGTCTCGTCCTCGGTGAAACTCTGGACACCGGTGGGGAAATGGCCACAGAAGATGATCGAGTACGTCCACACGTTCCGGACCAGGTTGGCGGTGACATTCCCCGCGAGAGTGGTCACGAACAGCGGCCCCGTGAGAACCGGGAAGATGACGTAGTCCTTGAGGACCTGCTTGCCCGCCTTGTTCCACCAGCCCTTCAGAAGCGGCTTGACGTCGTGCCACTTGCGTTTGCCCTGGATGACGTTCTCGATCTCGAGGTCGTGCATCATCACGCCCCACTCGAAGAGCATCATCAAGGCAAAGGCCCAGACCGGATTACCGAGGTAATAGGGGTTCCACTTCTGCGCGTCGTCGATACGCAGGATGCCGTATCCGATGTCACGGTCTTTGCCGAGAATATTGGTGTACGTGTGATGCATGTAGTTGTGCGAGTGACGCCACTGGTCGGCCGGGCACACCGTATCCCATTCGAAGACTTCGGAATTGAGCCCTGGTTCACGCATCCAGTCGTACTGACCGTGCATGACGTTGTGGCCGATCTCCATGTTGTCGAGGATCTTGGACACGCTCAATGCACCGACTGCCGCGAGCCACACCGGAGGCAGGAAGCCGAGGTACATCAAGCCGCGACCTGCGACCTCGAACCCGCGCTGAGCCTTGATGATCTTGTAGATGTACTCCCGATCCTCCGCCCCGAGCGAGGCGACGGTGCGATCGCGCAATGCGTCCAACTCGCGGCCGATCTCCTCGACCTGCTCGTACGTCAGGACGACGGGAGCGTCGTCCTTCGCATCGGAACCGTTGCCGAGGAACGGGAGGGTGGGAAGTGAAAGTCCAAACATGTCGGTCTCCAGACAGTCGTGTGGAAAATGGGACTTCAGATGTCGACGGTGACGTCGCCGACGGGAGCACTGACGCACAGCTGGATCTTCTTGTCCGGCTCGTCGTCTGTCTCACCGGTGCGCACGTTTCGGGTACGGCCCGCCTTCTTGACGGAGGTGCAGGAGAAGCAGATTCCCATCCGGCATCCGTACTCGGGATTGAGGCCCGCAGCTTCTGCTTGTTCGAGAAGTGTTTCGCCGGAGTTCTCGGCCGCCACCCCACTTTTGGTGAACGACACCTCGCCGCCGGCCTCCCCCGGCTCGGCCACCGCCGGCGCGAACTCCTCGGTGTTGAGCAAGTGCTCGACGTCGACCTCACGGAACACCTCACGCACTCCCCGCATCAGACCGGGAGGTCCGCAAAGATAAGCCTGGGCGTCGATCGTGTCCGGATCGGCGATCCACGGAGCCACGGCGTCGAGGTGCCCGCGATCGAAGAAACCTTCGAGGTCACCTCCACCGCTTTCGGTGTACACGAGTACCAGTTTCACGTTCGGGTTCTGCTCGGCGATGGTCTTCAGCGCGCGCGTGTATGCCACGTCGGCATCGGTGTTCGCGTAATGCACGAACACGATCTCGCCCGAGTGATCCTCCTCCACCAGCGTCCGAAGCATCGACATGACCGGGGTGATTCCACTTCCGCCACTGATCAACAACACCCGACGCGGGCGGTCGACGGGAAGGGAGAACACCCCGTCTGCCTGCGAGAGGCTGACAACGAGTCCGGGTGCCGCGTTGGCGTACAGATACTGCGACACCAGGCCACCCGGATGCGCTTTCACGGTGAGCTCGATCAGCCCACTGCGCGTAGACGCACCCCCGGCCGGCGAGTAGCAGCGAGTGTGACGAACACCGTCGATCACCACGCCCAACTGCACGAACTGGCCCGCCTGAAAACCGCGCCACTGGCGAGTCGGGCGCAGCGTGAGAGTGACTGAGTCAGCCGTCGGATGGTCGACGGCGACAACCTGCGCGCGGATGTCACGAACGGTCGCCATCGGGTTGACCAACTCGAGGTACCGATCGATCTGATGTGGAGCAGCCATGGCTTCGATCAGTCCCACCAAGGACAGTCCGCGCCGAGGTGCGGACTTCGGTGTCGTGTTCTCAGGAGCAGATGCGATTGTCATGACCCTCCTCGTACTTCGATTGCCGGGTGTATCGATTGCTGGGCTAGCTTCCCCCGACTGCGTGAATTCAGTGTACAAATGTTCACCGAAGATAGTGTGACAGGTGCACACAAGTACATGTCAACAAGAATGTGATCCGAGTTACACGAGTTGCCGAAAGGAGCCGGAATGCCTGTACCTACACTCGACGTCGTGACGAAGGCCGGACCGGTGAACCCAGAGCGCAGGGAACCCGACAACAGGGAGCCGGAAAGTCGTGCCGCCAAGAAGGAACGCACACGCCAAGCGCTCCTGGACACTGCCATGGACCTCTCGGCCGATCGGGGCTTCGCCGGAATCAGCTTGCGAGAGGTAGCCAGGGAAGCCGGGATCGTTCCGACGGCGTTCTACCGCCACTTCGCTTCACTGGAGGACGTCGGTGTCGTCCTCGTCGAAGAGAGCATGCGCATGTTGCGCCAGATGCTGCGCGACGCAAGGCGTAATCCCAGCACCAAGGACGCCGCTACGTCACTGGGCATCCTTGTGCGACAAGTGCATACACACGAGCGACAGTTTCGGTTCCTCTGCCGCGAACGCTACAGCGGCGTCAGTGAGGTACGACGTGCGATAGCCACTGAAATGCGGTTGTTCGTCAGCGAACTGACCATCGACCTCTCCAGAATTGCCGGACTGGAAAGCTGGTCGTCGGACGATCTGGAAATGGCTGCCGACCTGATCGTCTCGACGATGTTCAGTGCTGTCGTCGAACTGCTGGACGCCGGGACCGCCGGGTATCGCGACGAAGCCGCCGTCATCACACGAGCCGAGAAGCAACTGCGAGTCATCATGCTCGGAATGGCCACCTGGAATCCACCTCGAAACTGACCTCGGGTTCACCTTTTCGACGTACGGTGAGAGTCATGTCTTCCACGAGTACATACGAAATCCCCGTTGGCGACCTCACCTTCGACGTACTGATCTCGGGCCCGGACGACGGCATTCCGCTGGTAGCGCTGCATGGCTTCCCGGAGAGCGCCGCATCCTGGGGCAAGGTCACACCACTGCTCACCGCAGCGGGCTACCGCGTAATCGCACCGAATCAGCGCGGTTACTCCGCCGGCGCACGCCCCGAAGGGGTGGATGCCTACAAGATCGAGCACCTGGTAGCCGACGTCGTCGGATTGCTCGACGCACTCGGCCTGTCCGACGCGCATCTGGTCGGCCACGACTGGGGTTCGGCGGTCGCCTGGCAGGTCGCCGGTCGCCATCCGAACCGGATCCGCAGTCTGACCGCGATCTCGGTCCCCCACCCCACCGCCTTCGGCTGGGCACTCCGCGAGGACGAGGACCAAAAACAACGCTCGTCGTACATCGGACTTCTCCGACAGGAGGGCAAAGCCGAGGAAGTGTTGTCGGAGGACAACTTTCGCCGGCTGCGCGCCATGTTCGACGGCCAGATCGATCCTGAATTCGCCGACGAGCACATTCGTGTCCTGAGCGGGGAGGGCGCGCTGACCGGCGCCTTGAACTGGTACCGCGCGATGACCCGCGACTTCGGCGACATCGATCGCACCACCGTGCCGACCACGTATGTCTGGAGCACCGGCGACACAGCGCTCGGCCGCGCAGGCGCAGAACGCTGTGGTGAATTCGTGGACGCCCCCTACGAGTTCGTCGTGCTCGACGGCGGAAGTCACTGGATTCCGGAAGAGCGAGCCGAAGAGTTGGCCGAGGCGATCCTCGCACGTGCAGGATCCTGATCGCCGCGACGAATTCGACTCTATGTATGTTGTCATACATAGAGCCGAATTGATTCCATCACCAGGAGTTCTGCGATGACCGAGACCGTTGCACCACCCCATCCTTTCGACGCTGCTGTCGGATTGACGCCACTCACCGCCGGCTTGTCGACCGGCGAGACCAATCCGGCGTACAACAACATGGTCGGGCCATTCGGCGGCGTCACCGCTGCCACGTTGCTCGAATCCGTACTGAAGCACCCCGAACGCCTCGGCGATCCGCTGTCGTTGACCGTCAACTTTGCCGGTCCGATCACCGAGGGCGCCTTCGAGATCTCCGCCCGGCCGGTGCGCACCAACCGCTCGACGCAGCACTGGTCCATCGAACTGTCTCAGGACGGAACCGTCGCCACTACCGCGACGGCAGTGTTCGGTACCAGGCGTGAAACCTGGTCGTCTACCGAGATCACAATGCCGGAAGTTCCGTCGGCCGAAGACGTTACGCTGCTGCCGTTCCCCGAGTTCATCGCCTGGGCACAGAACTACGAGATGCGCTTTGTCGAGGGTGCGATCCCCGACCTGGAGTCGGGCGAGCATCCCGACTCGACAACGACGCTCTGGGTGCGCGATCAACCGGCACGCGCTCTCGACTTCACGTCGCTGACCGCACTGTGCGATGTCTTCTTCCCACGAGTTTTCTTGCGCCGAGGCAAGATGGCTCCGGCTGGGACGGTCTCGATGACCATCTACTTCCACGCCGACGCTCAGACGCTGACCGAACAGGCAGACAATTCCGTGCTGGGAACCGCGCGGACCCAACGGTTCGGCAACGGGTACTTCGATCAGTCGGCCGAAATTTGGGGCAGTGACGGCGCATTGCTCGCTACGACACACCAGTTGGTCTACTTCAAGGATTGACGGGAAGCGCACTGTCCCCTTCCGGCGCCTTCACCATCGACAATGCGGCAAGGCCGACGCCGAGAACCACCAGCAGTCCGATGATGCCGGCACGGTCTGCACCGAAGAGCCATGCGAACAGGCCGAACAGTGTCGGTGCCAAAAACGACACTGCTCGGCCTGTGGTCGCATACAGGCCGAACATCTGACCTTCACGACCAGGCGGGGTGATGCGCGCCAGGAAGGTTCGTGCCGAAGACTGAGCGGGCCCGACGAAGAGGCAGAGCGCGAGACCGAAGATCCAGAACATCACCGGCCCTGACACCGCGATCAGGATCGCGCCGACCACGATCATCGACGCCAGCGAGACGGTGATGACCTGTTTCGGTCCGATCCGATCGTCGAAACGTCCGGCCACCAATGCACCGATTGCGGAAATCACGTTGGCCGCAACACCGAACAACAGCACGTCGGCCGCACTGATTCCGTAGACGTTGACAGCCAGCACGGCTCCGAAGGTGAACACGCCCGCGAGACCGTCACGAAAGAGCGCGCTCGCGATCAGGTACCAGATCGTGCGCCTGTCGACGTTCCAGAGTTCGCGCAGATCGCGCCACAACACCCGATAGGAGTCGAGGAACCCGGCCTTGGACGCTCCCGGATCGACCGCGGGGCTGGGCAACTCGGGAACCTTGAAGAACACCGGAATCGCGAAGACCGCGAACCACACTGCAGCCAGCAGTGCCACCATCCGGATGTTCATGCCGCCGTCGGTGGTAAATCCGAGGAATCCCCGAGTGTCGCCGTCGCCGACGATGAACCCGAAGTAGCACAGCAACAGCAGCACGATTCCGCCGAAATATCCCATGGCCCAGCCGAAGCCGGAGACTCTACCCAGATTCTCCGGTGTCGACACCTGCCGCATCATGGCGTTGTAGGGAACGCCGGCCAGTTCGAAGATCACCGAACCGATTGCGAGCAGAACCAATCCGAGCCACAGATAGCGGTAGTTGTCTTCGACGAAGTAGAGGCCCGCCATCGAGAGCACGGTGATGCCGGTCAGTATCGCGAGCGAGAGTTTACGTTTACCCGACGCATCGAAACGTTGTCCGGTGATCGGAGCGAGAATCGCGATGAAGAAGCCGGCGATTCCGAGTGCCCAGCTGAGCCACGTAGTTGCCGAAATCGTGCCGGGAAGGTCGTCGCCGACCGCGTCGGTGAGATAAACCGAGAAGACGAACGTGAGGATCACTGCGTTGAATGCGGCCGATCCCCAATCCCACAGCCCCCATGCGAACACTTGACTCTTCGTGGCCGCACCGCCGATGCCTGCGGGTGGCTCTGCCTGCGTGCTCGTGGACTCGGCGCTCATACGGCGAAGCCTAACTGCGCGCGGGCGACTCGGCGCCTCTCTCCGAAGTCGACATACAAGACGCTCTATGCACCCGAGTTAGTACGCACTTAGTTGCATACGCACCTGAGTGCATAGATACTTTTTCCATGGCACTCGAACATGCGTTGCTCGTCTCCCTTTCCGAACAGGATGCGTCGGGATACGACCTCACACGCCGGTTCGACAAGTCGATCGGCTTCTTCCACAGCGCGACGCACCAGCAGATCTACCGAGTCCTCAAGCGAATGGACGAGGCAGGCTGGGTGGAGGTGGAGGCCATCGCGCAGGACGGCCGACCGGACAAGAAGATGTACCGCGTCAGCGATGCCGGCCGCGCCGAACTGACCCGATGGATCGCAGAGCCGTCCGAACCGAACCACCTGCGCAACGAGTTGGCCATCAAGATCAGGGCCGCTGCGCACGCCGATCTCCCCGCTCTACGACGCGAAGTCGCTCGCCACCGCGACGGCCACGCCGCCCGCCTCGACGTCTACCGACTCATCGAAAAGCGTGACTTCCCCAATCCAGCAGCGCTTTCCGGCTCTTCACTGCACCAGTACCTCGTACTTCGCGGCGGCATCCGCGTCGAGGAAGGATTCACCGACTGGTGCCAGGAAGTTCTGGACGCATTGCCCACTGGCGAGTACGCCACCGAAGACACCGGCGAGTACGCCACCGAAGACACTGGCGAGTACGCCACGGAAGGACATCTTCAGTCATGACGGATACACAGTTCCCCCGCCTGCTCGAACCGCTCGACCTCGGATTCACGACGCTGAAGAACCGCGTCGTCATGGGATCGATCCACACCGGCCTCGAAGATCGCGCGAAGGACACCGACCGCTTGGCCGAGTACTTCGCCGAACGTGCCCGTGGCGGAGTCGGCTTGATCATCACCGGCGGCTACGCGCCCAACCGCACCGGTTGGCTCTTGCCCTTCGGCGCCAAGCTGACCAACCGCATCGAAGCGCGCCGTCACCGCCGGATCACCAAGGCGGTTCACGACGCGGGTGGAAAGATCGCCATGCAGATCCTGCACGCCGGCCGCTACAGCTACCAGCCGTTCAGTGTCTCCGCGTCGTCGATCAAGGCGCCCATCAATCCGTTCCGTCCGCGCAAGCTGACCGGCCGTGGGGTGCGTTGGCAGATCCGGAACTACGTTCGCTGCGCGCGTCTGGCCAAGTCCGCGGGTTACGACGGCGTCGAAATCATGGGCGGTGAGGGCTACTTCATCAACCAGTTCCTCTGCGAGCGCACGAACAAGCGCACCGACCAGTGGGGCGGCAGTTCCGAGAACCGTCGACGCATGGCAGTCGAAATCGTGCGACGCACACGCAAGGCCGTCGGCCCGAACTTCATCATCGTGTTCCGGCTGTCGATGGCAGACCTGGTCGAGGGCGGTCAGACCTGGGATGAAATCGTCTCGTTGGCAAAGGAAGTCGAAGCTGCCGGCGCCACGATCATCAACACCGACATCGGATGGCACGAGTCACGGGTGCCCACCATCGTCACCTCGGTTCCCCGAGCAGCCTTCGTGGACATCACGAGCAAGCTCGAGAAGCACGTCGACATTCCGGTAGCCGCCTCGAATCGGATCAACATGCCCGAGACTGCCGAAGAGATCCTCAACCGCGGTGACGCGCAGTTGATTTCGATGGCCAGGCCGATGCTCGCCGATCCCGACTGGGTGAACAAGGCCGAGCGCGGAGCGTCCGACGAGATCAACACGTGCATCGCCTGCAACCAAGCCTGCCTCGACCACGCCTTCGTTCACAAGCAGGTCTCCTGCCTGCTCAATCCGCGCGCGGGCCGTGAGACCACGCTGATCCTCTCCCCCACTCGGCGGACCAAGAATCTCGCCGTCGTCGGCGCCGGTCCTGCCGGACTTTCCGCAGCACTCAATCTTGCTCAGCGTGGTCATTCGGTCACGTTGTTCGAGGCCTCGGACAAGATCGGCGGACAGTTCGGGATCGCACAGCTCATTCCGGGTAAGGAAGAGTTCGCCGAAACCATTCGCTACTACACCCGCATGCTGGACGTGGCCGGAGTGACAGTCAAGCTCGAAACCCGCGTCGCACCAGCAGATCTCATCGGATCCTTCGACGAAGTGGTGGTTGCCACCGGCGTGACGCCGCGGGTTCCCAAGATCCCCGGCATCGAGAACCCGAAGGTGCTGACCTACGCCGAGGTCGTCCGAGAGGGCAAGCCCGTCGGCAAGTCCGTCGCCGTCATCGGTGCCGGCGGCATCGGCGTCGACGTGAGCGAATTCCTCACGCACCCCACTTCCCCCACTCTTCATCTCAAGGAGTGGAAGCAGGAATGGGGCGTCACCGAACCCGAAATGGCCCCGGGCGCTCTCACCACTCCGGTACCAGAGCTCTCCGAGCGGGAGGTCTACCTCCTCCAACGCAAGCCAGGACGCATCGGCGCCGGCCTCGCGAAGACCACCGGCTGGGTCCACCGGGCGGCCCTCAAGAACAAGGGCGTCCACGAGCTCTCGGGCGTCAACTACGAGCGCATCGACGACGCCGGCCTGCATATCACCTTCGGTGAGAAGCACGAGAAGCCCCGACTTCTCGAGGTCGACACCATCGTCATCTGCGCCGGGCAGGAGTCGGTTCGCGATCTCGTGGACGAACTGACCGTCGCGGGTGTGGTGACCCACATCATCGGCGGCGCGGATGTCGCTGGCGAACTCGACGCCAAGCGTGCCATCGAACAGGGCACACGACTGGCCGCGAAGATCTGACCGGCTACGCTGACTGATCGTGAGCCTGCCGACACCCACAACCACAGCCCGCGCCGTAGTGACCGGCGCCTCCTCCGGCATCGGAGAGGCACTGGCCGCTGATCTGGCATCACGCGGACACTCCCTGATCCTCGTTGCCCGTCGTGGCGAGGTCATGGAGGCCCTCGCCGAGAAGCTTCGCGCCGCGCACGGCGTCGAGGTGGAGGTCCGTGCATCGGACCTCTCCGACAGCGCGGCGCGTGCCGTTCTGGTCGAGGAACTCGGTGGCCGCGACATCAGCATCCTGTGCAACAACGCCGGTATCGCCACCTTCGGGCCGATCGCCGAGCTGGACCCGGCCTACGAGCGCGACCAGGTCGAGCTCAACGCCGTTGCAGTGCACGATCTCACGCTGGCCGTGCTGCCCGGCATGCTCGCGCGCAAGTCCGGAGCCATCCTGATGGTCGGGTCCGCGGCCGGCAACATGCCGATCCCCAACAACGCGACGTACGCAGCCACCAAGGCGTTCGTGAACACCTTCGCGGAATCGTTGCGAGGTGAACTCAAGGGCACCGGAGTGAACGTCACCCTGCTCGCGCCAGGCCCCGTTCGCACCGAAACCCCGGACCCGGCCGAAGCATCGATCGTCGACAAGCTCGTCCCGGACTTCTTCTGGATCTCGAGCGAGTACACCGCCAAGGTCTCGCTCGACGGCCTGGCCGAGAACAAGATGCGCGTCGTACCGGGCATCTTGAGCAAGGCGATGTCCGTCGCGGGCGGTTACAGCCCGCGTGCCGTCGTTGCGCCGATCGTGGGCACGTTCTACAAGAAGCTCGGCGGCTGATTCACTCAAACTTCTCAGAGCAGGCCATAGCAGACCATATAGTCGGTTAATGGCGATGCGAAGAACACTGGCAGTCGGGGCAATCCTTCTTTTGACCGGAGGGTTGCCCTTACTGCTGCCCACGGCAGCGAATGCATGTTCGTGCGCATCATCGGCTACCCCGGAAGAAGCCGTGAGCGTCTCCAGCACCGTTTTCCTCGGAACTCCGACGGAGAAAACTTCGGACGGATTCGAGGACACCTACCTGTTCGACGTCAGCCGGGTCTACAAAGGCGATCTGGCATCGGTGACGTCGGTGGGGACACTCGCGAACGGGAACGGTTGTGGCACAAGCTACGTGCTCGGCACCGAGCAGCTGATGTTCGTTTCTGCGCCGTACGACGTCGACGCCGAGCACGAGGGGCACCGCTGCGGGCCGGCTACCGAAACCGGGTTCGACATCCAAGCGGCGGTCGAGTCCGTGTACGGCGCCGGTTACGCCCCGAGTGCCGGCGGAACTCCGTCCGTTGGTGTGTCCGCCGACCGATCGACGGTCATCGGCGGAGGCGCCGCGGTGGCATTGCTCGCGGTGCTCGGTTGGTTCGGATGGAAGCGCCGGCGAGCACAGTAAGTCGAGGACGTCAGGGCCGCGTCAACCTCGTTCGGCGGCGCGTCAAGTAAGCGTCAAGATCCGCCCCACCGGTGATCTTCGGGAGTAGATCTGAAGGTAGCCCGCAACACGGCGGGTCACCTTCAGGAGATCGACGTGACGCTACTCGAAATCTTCCCCTCCCTACGCGGCGCAATGACACCGCGTATGGATCCTGCGTTGTGGCCCATCAGTACTCGCCACGACCACAGCGGGCGTGTCTGCATCGGCGACGTCTCCCTCGAAGAGATCGCGGACCAGTACGGCACACCGACGTACGTCGTCGACGAGGCGGACGTGCGGCACCGCTGCCGCACGTATCGAGAGATCTTCCCCGACTCGGAGATCGTGTACGCCGGCAAGGCACTGATGATTCGAGCGATGGCTACCTGGGTCTCCGACGAGGGACTCGGGGTGGATGTCTGTTCCGCCGGTGAACTCGCCGTCGCGCTTGCCGCGGGCGTGGACCCCAACCGAATCATCCTGCACGGCAATGCCAAATCGGTTTCCGAACTGAGGGCGGCGGTCAACGCGGGTGTCGGCCGGATCGTCCTCGACTCCCCCAGCGAAGCGGTACGGCTCGCGTCGGTGTGCACCCACCGACAGAAGGTGTTGGTCAGAGTCACACCCGGCATCGACATACACGGACACAAGGCAGTGTCCACGGGCATCGTGGACCAAAAGTTCGGCCTACCAGCGTTTTCCGAAGAACTGGAACATACGGTATCCGTCGTCGCCAACGCGACGCACCTGCAGCTCATCGGCCTGCATTGCCATCTCGGCTCCCAGATCACCGATCCCGAACTCTTCCGCCCCGCGATCGAGACGATGATCGCACAGATGGACGACATACGACGCACGCATCGAATCATCCTCACCGAACTCGATCTCGGCGGTGGCCATGGGATCGCCTACGTGCCGGGAGATGCCCAATTGGATCTGACCCGCCTCGCTCACGTCATCGACGAAACTCTCGACGACGCGTGCACCCGAAACCGCTTCCCTCGCCCCGAAATCGTGCTCGAGCCTGGCCGAGCGATCGCTGCGCGGGCCGGAGTCACGCTCTATCGCGTACAGAACATCAAGTCGATCAGCGGGGGACGAACCTTCGTCTCCGTCGACGGCGGGATGAGCGACAACCCTCGGGTGTCGTTGTACGACAGCCACTACGACGTCGAACTGGTGAACCGGCATTCGCGCGCACCGCTCCAGGAAGTAACCGTCGCCGGGCGACACTGCGAATCGGGCGACGAAATTGCCGTCGGAGCAAGGCTTCCCGCCGACCTACATGAAGGTGACCTGTTGGCAGTGCCGTGTACGGGCGCATACCACCACAGCATGGCCTCCACCTACAACAGCGTCGGCCGGCCGCCGGTCGTCGCCGTGCTGGGCGGGATTGCGCGGCCGTTGATCAGGCGCGAATCGATCAACGACCTGCTGGCCCGCGAGGTCGGCATCTGACCTCACGGGCGCCTGAGCCTCAGCGCCTGCGGCGACTACCGGTGCCGAAGATGTTTCGCGAAATCTCGCGTCCCGCAGCCGAAGCCGCCGAGCGCAGGAAACTCTTGACAGCCGAGTTGCCCAAGATCTGCTCGGCGATGTTGGGGCCCTCCGGCTCGGCCGGCGGCGGTGGCGGCAGATCGGGCAGCGACGGAAGATCCAGAGACTGATCCGCTGTCGGAGCACCGGCCACCTTGGCCGTCAGCTTCTCGTACGCCGACTCGCGGTCGATGGTCTGGCCGTACTTCTGATTCAGCGGACTCGACGACGCGGCCGCCTTGATCGCGTCGTTGCCGATGGTGTCCATCAGCGACCTCGGAGGACGAATCTTGGTCCAGGCCACCGGCGTCGGCGCACCCTTTTCCGAGAGTACGGTCACGATGGCTTCACCGATGCTGAGTGAAGTCAGTGCCTTTTCCAGGTCGTAGTGCTCGGTTTTCGGGTACGTGCGGACGGTCTTGTTGAGGGCTTTCTGATCGTCGGGCGTGAAGGCACGCAGGGCGTGCTGAACCCGCGCACCCAACTGTGACAGCACCGAATTCGGAATGTCGGTCGGAAGTTGCGTGCAGAAGAACACACCGACGCCCTTGGAACGAATGAGCTTGACCGTCTGTTCCACCTGCTGAAGGAAGGCCTTCGACGCGTCCGCGAACAGAAGGTGCGCCTCGTCGAAGATGAACACGAGCTTCGGCTTGTCCAGATCTCCCTCTTCGGGCAGCGTCTGGAACAGGTCCGCGAGCACCCACATCAGGAAGGTGGAGAACATTGCCGGGCGCGCCGCCTGGGCACCGAGTTCGAACAGCGTGATCACACCGGCACCGCCGACGACACGCAGCAGATCCTCGGTTTCGAGTTCCGGTTCACCGAAGAAGGTGTCACCACCATCTGCTTCGAGGTTGACCAACGCGCGCAGAATCACTCCCGCCGTCGCCGAGGAAACTCCGCCGATACCCTTCAGATCGGCCTTGCCCTCAGCGCTCGTCAGGTGCGCGATGACCGAACGCAGATCCTTGAGGTCCAGCAGGGCCAGGCCCTGAGTGTCGGCCCAGTGGAAGATCAGCCCTAGAGTCGACTCCTGGGTCTCGTTGAGGCCCAACACTTTACTGAGCAGGATCGGCCCGAAACTGGTGATGGTCGCGCGCACCGGGATACCGATTCCGTCCGTTCCCAACGACAAGAACTCGACTGGCATCCCAGCGGGAGTCCACGAATCGTCGCCCGTCTCGACTGCGCGAGACTTCATCTTCTCGCTCGGATCCCCCGCCTTCGACAGACCCGAGAGATCGCCCTTGACGTCGGCCATCACAACCGGCACACCCGCGGCGGACAGCTGCTCGGCGATGCCCTGCAACGTCTTGGTCTTGCCGGTACCCGTCGCACCGGCGATCAGACCGTGACGGTTGATCGTCGCCAACGGAATCCGCACCCGTGCGGTGGGATCTGCCACACCGTCGATAACCACCGAGCCGAGCTCGAGTGCCCGCCCCTCGGATGAATAGCCCGCCGCGATTTCAGCGGCAGCACCCGAGGGCACCTGAGCAGCGGGGGTGGCTCCGGCCGATGCTTCGGCCTCAGCGGCAGCCGCTTCCTTCTCGGCTTCCTCAGCTGCTGCAGCGGCTTCAGCTGCAATCCGAGCGGCTTCGGCAGCGGCAGCCTTGGCAGCTTTCGCCTTCTCCGCCGGCGTCAGCGGCGCTGCTCCGTCCTTCGGATCCACGGTCATCGAAAAGCCCTCCTCGTTGCAATGCGGCGAAGTTCTTGTCATCACCCGAACGCCGTCTTACACACGTCGAGTTTCCACCGCAGACCTTATCCCGCGCCCGCGCGCACTACTGTGTTCCTGGTGCAGGACAAATTGGTATGGATCGATTGTGAAATGACCGGGCTGCGACTCGAGTCGGACAAACTCATCGAGATTGCGGCTCTGGTGACCGACAGCGACTTGAACATCTTGGGCGAAGGTGTGGACATCGTCATCCACGCCGACGACGACGCGTTGGCTGCAATGCCCGACGTCGTGAAGAAGATGCACGCAAAGTCGGGACTGACCGAAGAGGTTCGTAAGTCGACGGTCACCCTCGCCGAGGCGGAGAAAGAGGTGCTCGCGTACATCCGCAAGCACGTTCCCGTCGCCGGTACGGCTCCCTTGGCAGGCAATTCAATCGCCACCGACCGCGGATTCATCTCACGGGACATGACGGCACTGGACACATACCTGCACTACCGGATGATCGACGTCAGCTCCATCAAAGAACTCTCCCGCCGCTGGTACCCGCGAATCTACTTCGGCCAGCCCGAAAAAGGTCTCGCCCACCGGGCACTCGCCGACATCAAGGAATCCATCCGCGAACTCAAGTACTACCGCGGCACTGCATTCGTCGCGGCGCCCGGACCGTCGAGCGCGGAGATTGCAGCCGTCGTAGAGGGCTTGGGTCCCGCCTGACCTGCCGATTGGCTTCCTGACCGACTTTCGCGCTAGTATCTCTTTCGTCAAAGCAGCCGGGTCAAACCGGTGGCCGAGGCAATGGTGGGCGTAGTTCAGTTGGTAGAGCACCAGGTTGTGATCCTGGCTGTCGCGGGTTCGAGTCCCGTCGCTCACCCAAGCGGAACCCCCGAAGATGTCGAAAGACATTTTCGGGGGTTCTTTTGGTTTGTGCGCCAGCCCCAATCTCCCCTTCCACCGCCGGGTGAACGTATCGCTCCCCTTCTCTGACGGGGGCAGCGATACGTTCACCCGAAGTGGGTGGGGTGGCGACCGCGACAAATCGCGCGCTCCCGAGCAACCCGTGCCCGAGCCGAGCGAACGTACCTCTGGTCGCCTCAGAAAGACCGAAAGCCACTTTCGCTCGCATCGGGGTAGCTGGAATTCGCCGCAAATGGCCCAGCCGTCGATCACTCGGGCGACGGTTGCGGCTCCCAGACACCTACGACGGTCCCCTCGCGAACATGTCGCTCGTACGCCGAAACCTTGTCGTGGATGACGTTCAGGTTTTCCTGCATCGCAGCGATCCTGGATCGAATCAACTCCTCATGCGACTGTAAAAGTGAAAGCCGCTCTTTCTCGTTTCCCGGCCCTGACCTGACGAGAGCGGCGAATTCGCGGATCGTGGCGATCGGCATACCCGAGTCTCGGAAGCGATTGCACAGCTTCAACCAAGAGACATCGCTTTCGGAGTAGACCCGACGCCCACCTGCCGAGCGCGCCACCTCGTGAACGAGCAATTCCTCACGTTCGAAGTATCGAAGGGAATCGATACTGATTCCGGTCTGGACAGCGACGTCACCGATTGACAGTTCGCGCATTGCCTGGCGACCTTTCCTTGACCTGGAGTGCACTCCAGATTTTACGGTCGCAGTCATGAATTCCATCCAGCGCAAAATCAACACCGGATTCTCCCGAGTCTCCACTGCCGACGACGTACTTGCCGGACAAGATTTAACGGGCACTACGGTTTTGGTCACTGGCGGGTACTCCGGACTGGGATATGAGGTTTCGCAGTCACTTTCTTCGGTCGGGGCGCGAGTTGTAGTTCTTGCCCGCCGACCAGAACAGGCACGGAGCGCGGTGGCCGACCTTCCGGGTATCGAAGTGCGAGCGTGCGACCTGTCGGACCCGAGCAGTGTCAGATCGTGTGCGCGAGAAATTCTCGAATCCCGGATCACTCCGGACATCATCATCTGCAATGCGGGGGTCATGGCCTGCCCGGAACTCCGTGTCGGCTCCGGCTGGGAATCACAATTCGCGATCAATCACCTCGGGCACTTTGTACTGGTGAACCTGCTTGTGCCAGCCATGCCCGCAAACGGCTCTCGCGTCGTAGCGGTCTCGTCGGCGGGACATTTTCTGTCGGGAGTGCGTTGGAATGACATACATTTCCGCAACGGTTACGACCGCTGGCTTGCGTACGGTCAAGCCAAGACTGCCAATGCTCTATTCGCTGTACAGCTGGCGAGCTCCGGTGCTTCACGCGGTATCAGTGCGTTCTCCGTCCATCCCGGGAGCATCCTCACTCCCCTTCAACGTCACTTCTCTGCATCGGAGAAACACGATCTCGGATGGACGACGCCGAATGGCGACGCCGTGCCGGGGTTCAAGACTCCCTCCCAGGGCGCCGCTACAACGGTGTGGGCAGCGACGGCACCGATACTCGCCGATCACTCCGGCGCGTATCTCCAGGACTGCAACATCGCGGACGTCGCGCAGACTGATGACATGAGCGTCGGCGGAGTGAAACCTTGGGCTACCGATCCCGCCGACGCACGCAGATTGTGGGCACTGTCCGCTGAGATGACCGGAGTGGACGCGTTCGGTCGACGCTGACACCGAGCGAACGTACCTCCCGTCGCCTCAGATAGACCGAGAGGCACTTTCGCTCACAAAAGGTGTGCAGATGCAGAAATGCCCCCAACCGGACGGTCGGGGGCATTCTGCCGTTCAAGGCTTCAGGGACGCACTCAGACGTCCGCGTTGCCGGTCTTCCAGACGCTCCAGGGGATGTTCCAGTCACCGAGGCCGTCGGTGCCGGAGAGAGTGCCGCCGACGGTGTTCTTGACGACGACGATGTCCCCACGCTTGGTGTTGTCGTAGACCCACTTGGCGTTGGACGGGCTCAGGTTGAGGCAGCCGTGACTGGTGTTGGAGTAGCCCTGCTGCCCGACCGACCACGGCGCCGAGTGGAAGAAGATACCGCTGTAGGACATTCGGGTCGCCCAGTCGACGGGGGTCTTGTAACCCTGCGCCGAGGTGACCGGGACGCCGTACGTGGACGAGTCCATGATCATGTTCGCGAAGCGGTCACCGATGATGTAGACGCCGTTGTCGGTAGGAGTGCTGTCCTTGCCCATGGAGGTGGGCATGGTCATGACAGTCTCACCGTTGACCTGGAAAGTGACCTGCTTGGTGTTGTCGTCCGCCGTGGCGATGACGGCATCACCGATGGTGAAGGAACTCTTCGCGTCTTCCTGCCCGAAGACTCCCTTGCCGAGATTGCGCCCGTACACGTTGACGCTCACGTCGACCTTGGTGCCCGGTGCCCAGTAGTTCTCCGGACGCCAACGGACCTCACGATTGTTGACCCAGTAGAACGCACCTTCGACGGCCGGAGTCGTGGTGACGGTGATCGCAGCTTCGGCAGCCTTGCGATCGGGGATGTTCTCGTCGAACTGCACCGCGATGGGCTGACCGATGCCGACCACGTCACCCTCGTTGGGCAAGACATACGGCTTGGTGACGTTGCCGGGCGCGCTGGTGGTGAAGGACGTGACCGTCGTACTGGCGCCACCCAATCCGAATGCGCGGGCCTCGATTTTGTACTTGCGGTTGTAGCCGAGTGGCTCGGTGGTGGTCCACGACGCACCGTCGGCAGCAATCGCGCCGGCAACTGCCTTGCCGTCCTGATTGACCATCGTCACGTCGGACAGAGCGCCGTCAGCGACGTTGATCTTGACCGGGTCGCCCGGCGAGAAGCCGACAGCGCCGTCGGCAGCGGTCGAGGTGAGCTTCGGCTTGATGAGTTCGGTGAGCGGATTGGAATCGATCGGCGCCGACCCTTCGGTACTGACGTCCTTGCCGCCCGACGTACACGCGGTCATCAGAACGAGAGCACCGAGAGACGCCGCGATCATCGCCGCGCCCTTCGACGCTCGACCGTTCCCCCCGCGCACGGACAGACCCCACCTTTGACGACTCATCGTTCGACTCCGCTTCACAATTTCTCCGACTAACTTCCGCGTCACATGCGAATCCCACCTACCGGAAGGCAAGTGGGACTTGCGGTATGACTGCGCTGCACCAATGATGCCAGGCGCGCTCGTTACCAACGGTCATGAAAGCCCACGCCGTCAGTAACGTTCAAGTATCAATCGCTCCGAACCGTCCGTTTTGTTACCGCTTTCAGCGGATTTCCTCCGATCGGACTACAGCGGTGACGCCTCCACCTGGCGATTTGCTCCCGAACCGGCGATTCGGCTAATGTTCTGTCTCGCAAGAGCGAGCGCCTATAGCTCAGTTGGTAGAGCAAGTGACTCTTAATCACTGGGTCCGGGGTTCGAGTCCCTGTGGGCGCACTTGCAAAGGTCCCCACCTTCTTCGGAAGGTGGGGATTTTTCTTTGTGTCGTGGTGGACAGGTTGTGGTGAATAGACTTCACAGTTATCGGAACCACGGCCTGGAGGATTGATGACCGAGCGCGAAACCACACCGGGCAGCGAGCTGGCATTTGCCGGGGTTGCGGGTCAGGCCGCTCTGATCCGGTCCGGAGAATTATCGGCCCGCGAGCTCACCGAGAACACACTTCGCCGTATCGAACGCCTCGATTCGACGCTCAATGCTTTTGTGCGGGTTCTCGCAGACGAAGCGCTCGACGAAGCGACACGTCTCGATCAGCGCCAGGCCGACGGCCACAGCCTGGGCCCACTGCACGGAGTCCCGATCGCGATCAAAGACGAGAACGACGTCGCCGGAACGCCGACGACGTACGGCGGTGCGGCAGCAACTCGCATCGCATCGGCCGATTCAGAGGTCGTCCGGCGGTTGCGCGAAGCCGGCGCGGTGATCGTCGGCAAGACGACGATGCCCGAGTTCGGCATCTGGCCCTTCACGGAGACTGCTGCAAACGGCTACACCAGAAACCCTTGGGACACCGGCGTATCCACGGGCGGATCGAGCGGAGGATCTGCGTCGGCCGTCGCGTCGGGCATGGTCGCAGCGGCAATCGGCGGCGACGGCGGCGGTTCCATCCGACTGCCTTCGGCGTTCTGCGGGTTGTTCGGACTCAAACCGCAGCGCGGTCGGGTGAGCACCGCGCCGAACCGCAACCTCTGGCGCGGACTCGGCACGCTAGGCCCTCTCACTCGTTCCGTCGAGGACAGCGCGCTCGTGTACGACGTGATAACCGGTACCACCGGGACCGACGACTACACAGCCGAAACGCTCCGCACCAGCTTTGCCGAGTCAGCCGCGTCGGCGCCCGGGCCGCTTCGCATTGCAGTGTCCACCCGGAGTCCGGTCCGGGGCGTCCGCCCGTCCCCGGAGGTCGTTGCCGCGGTGCATTCGATCGCAGAGATGTTGAGCGCGTTGGGACATCACGTCGAAGAGCACGATCCCGAGTACCCGGACGCAACTGCAGCATTTCTCCCCCAGGTGCTCGGCGGCGTCCGCGACGAAGCACTGCGCGTCGATCATCCAGCGTTACTCGAGAAGCGCACACGAGCACTCGCGTCGATCGGCCGGATAGCCGCTCCCGCGCGCGTCGGGAAATTCGCTTACCGCAAAGGCGAGCGAATCGCAGCGACGGTCAACCAGGTCTTCGACACCTTCGACCTGGTCCTGATGCCGACCACGCCCGCGCTGCCACGCCCGATCGGACAACTCGAAGGAACCGGCCTTCTGTCAGCAGTCCGCAAGGCGTTGCCGATCGCCGCCTACTGTTCGATCTGGAATGTCTGCGGCAACCCGGCGGCCGCTGTGCCCGCCGGGTTCTCCGAACGCGGACTCCCCCTGAGCGTCCAACTGGTCGGGCGCAGCGGTGGTGAACCGACCATTCTCGCCGTCGCACAGCAGTTGGAAAGCACCGTCCGCTGGCCGGATTCGCACCCTCCACACTCGTGAATTCCGGAAGCGATGTAACCATCGTCACCACGATGAACACGCGTTTTGCAAACTCCTGAGCCTGTCGGCTAATGTTCTGTCTCGCAAGAGCGAGCGCCTATAGCTCAGTTGGTAGAGCAAGTGACTCTTAATCACTGGGTCCGGGGTTCGAGTCCCTGTGGGCGCACTTGCAAGAAGGCCCCCACCTCACCAGGTGGGGGCCTTCTTCATGTTCTGTCTTCGACAACTCGGGTCAGCGAATGATCTTCCGGACCACGAGTATTCCCACCACTGAACCGACTGCGATCAGCGCGTACTTCACTGCCGGCTCGTTGAGCTTGGCGAGCACCGTCTTCTTGGTGTTCTCGACCAGCCGCTTCGGGTTGGTGCGGACCGTCAGTTCGTCGAGTGTGCTCGCGAGCTGGTTACGCGCCTTCTCGATCTCGCGTTCGATGCTCTCGGTGTCCCTGGGCACGTGTCCTCCAACTTGTCTGTGTTCTGCTGCTCTGTGTGCGGGTCTGCTGTGCGGACGCAGCGCGCCGACACTTCGCTCTACCGTAGAGGAGCAGAATGCCCTCGCGCCCACCTGCCGCGCAATTTCTCGACTAACCTCGATTCCCGTGACCGAGAACAGTAGATTGTCCGCCGGCGACGTCGCGCCGGATTTCGCGCTCCCAGACGCCGATGGCAACGAGGTTTCCCTTCACGATTACCGCGGCCGCAAGGTCATCGTGTACTTCTACCCGGCGGCCAGCACCCCGGGGTGCACCAAGCAGGCCTGCGACTTCCGTGACAGCCTCGCCGAGCTGAACGGCGCCGGCCTCGAAGTCATCGGAATCTCGCCGGACAAGCCCGCAAAACTCGCGAAGTTCCGCGATACCGAAGAGTTGACCTTCCCGCTGCTCTCCGATCCCGAGAAGGCGACGCTCGAAGCCTGGGGCGCGTTCGGTGAGAAGAAGATGTACGGCAAGACCGTCCAGGGCGTCATCCGCTCGACGTTCCTCGTCGACGAGGAAGGCAAGATCGAGGTGGCCCAGTACAACGTCCGGGCCACCGGCCACGTCGCCAAGCTACGACGCGATCTGTCGGTCTAACTCCCGTACCGGCTCAAGAACAGAGCCTCCGCGAAAGCGAGATTCTCGATCTCCGACGGGTCGACGCTTTCGTCGGGCGCATGAATGCGGCATTGCGGTTCCTCGACGCCGATCAACGCGATCTCCGCGTCGGGGAACTGCTCGGCCAGTGCACTGCACAGCGGTATCGATCCCCCTTGGCCGGCAAATCCGACTTCGCGGCCGTAGGCATCGGTGAACGCGGACTTCAGCTGCGCGAAACCTGCACCCTCCGTCGAGGACGAGAACGGCGATCCCGTCGATTCCGGAACGACCTCGATGTGGACGCCCCACGGCGCCGCCGCGCGGAGGTGGTCCGTCAACAACTTCTGTGCCTGCGCCGGATCCGTGCCAGGCGGGACACGAAGATTCAGGCGCGCCGACGCGCGGGGCGTGATCGCCGCCGCCGAACCCACGACCGGCGGGCAGTCGATACCCAGGATGGTCAGCGCCGGACGAGCCCACACCTGCTCGGCGACCGAACCGGAACCAGTCAGCTGCACCCCTTCGAGCACCCCGGCGTCGGAGCGGAACTGATCGCCGTCATAACTGACACCCGCCCATTCCTGGTCGTTGGTCAAGCCTTCGACAGTGGTGTTTCCGGCGCTGTCGTGCAGCGTCGAGAGTATGTGCACCAGCGCGGTGATCGCATCGGGCGCCGGTCCACCGAAGACACCGGAGTGAATCTCACCCTCGAGCGTCGACACGTGGACCACAACATTCGCGATCCCGCGCAATGACGTCGTGATCGTCGGCTCCCCGACTTCGGTGTTGCCGGTATCGGCGATCAGGATCATGTCGGCTGCAAAAAGTTCGGGCCGCTCTCGCACCAGATCCTCGAGACCGCCAGTGCCCATCTCCTCGGATCCTTCGGCGACGAGCGTCAGGTGGACGCTCGGGTCCACACCGGCTGCGGCGAGCGCTCGCAGAGCTGTCAGATGCATGACGACGTTGCCCTTGCAGTCGGAAGCGCCCCGTCCGTACCACCGTCCGTCGCGCTCGGTGAGCGTGAAAGGCGGGGAGCCCCAGAGCTCTTCGTTTCCGGGCGGCTGAACGTCGTAGTGGCAGTACAGCAGAACGGTCGGAGCACCGCCCGGGCCTGGTCGACGCCCGACAACCGCGGCCGAACCGTCGGAGGTCTCGATCGCCTCGATATCGGCGAAACCCTGAGCCCGGAATGCCTCCAGGACCCAATGCGCAGCGGCCGCGCATTCTTCCGGCGGGTACTGCCGTGCATCGGCAACGGACTTCATCGCCACAAGTGCACTCAGATCCTCACGGGCACGCGGCATGAGTTCACCTACCGCGGTTCGCAGTTCTTCCGTCATCGTCTCCCTCTCCTCGGCATCGAATCTCGGTGTGCCCGAAGAATCTCAGTCTGCCCGAATCGGACGTAGGCAGGCGCCAGGATCGCCGTTGCGCCACACCGCGCAGCAACCTCTTCGGCTACTGGACAGTTGGTCACCTAGTATCGAGGTGTGGCAACAGCATCGGGACTCGTGTGCGCGCACCTGCGCGGTGCGTTTCGACCGATCACGACCGCCGAAGTAGGTGGCCGATGACACCGGATAATGCACAAGTCCCAAATTCGACAGAAAACACCGATAGCCTGGAAGACGTGCAGCCCACGACTCGTCACCGCGCGCGGCGACGAGTCGACCCAGCACTGGAGAATCCCCAGAGCCTCGAAGAACCGCAGGAACTGCTGCCGCGCAAGCGTCCGACGCAAGAGCGCAGCCAGCGTAAATTCGACGCACTCCTGGCTGCGTCACGGGAACTCCTCACCGATGTCGGTTTCGAATCGTTCACCTGTGAAGAAGTCGCGGCACGTGCTGACGTCCCGATTGGGACGCTTTACCAGTTCTTCGCGAACAAGTACGTCATCGTGTGCGAATTGAACCGCCAGGACCTCGTCGGGGTCCAGCACGAGCTTGCTCAGTTCGGCGGCGAAGTACCCTCGCTCGACTGGTTGCGGTTCCTGAACAGTTTCGTCGATCACATGGCCGGGCTGTGGACGTCAGATCCGTCGCGCCGCGAGGTCTGGCTGGCGATGCAGTCGACGCCGTCCACGCGGGCAACCGGAGTCATTCACGAAAAGCAGTTCGCCGAGACCGTAGCGAAAATGCTCGGCCCGTTGACGCCTCGTACGCGGCGAGATCGTCGCCTGATGATGGCGGAAGTTCTTGTCCACGTGGTGTATTCGATGCTCAATTTCTCGGTTCAGGACGGTCAGTCGCATGCCGACGCCGTCGCCGAACTGAAAAGGTTGATGATCGCGTATCTCCTCGTCGCCGAGAAGGAATCCCGCACGAAGGACTAGTCGAACGACAAAGAGCCGGTCTCCCCTTGGGAGACCGGCTCTTTCGTGTGCGGCAGTGCTACTCCGGGTCGGATTCGATGACCGCGAAAGCGCCCGCCATGTCCCCGTCGTGGGTGAGCGAAATATGAATCTTCACTCCGGTCAGGTGTTTGGCCACGTCACCGCGAAGCCGGATGCCGGGGCGCCCCCAGGCGTCCGAGACGACCTCGATCTGATTGTGGATCATTTCCCCCAGCACCGGTGGGCCGGCGAAGAGAGCAGTTGACCATGCCTTGATCACTGCTTCCTTCGCAGCCCACCGGGCGGCGAAATGTCGTGCCGGTTCGGAGCTCCGGGTAGCGGCGTCTCGACGCTCGCCCGGTGTGAAGTTGTCGAGCATTGCCGTTCCCGGCCTGTTCAATTGCTCGGCGAACTCCGACACCGTCACGAGGTCGAAACCGATACCCAGAACTCCCATACCGTGACTACTACTTGCAGCCGGGCAGATTCGAGCGGTACACCTGGTCTGCGCCGAGTCGTGCGTCCTCGCTCAGCAGCATGTCCGCTTCGAGCTGACGCGACGCCTTGGCCGGCGTTCCGTCGGCACCGAGGCGACGATCCGCCGGGCGCTCGTAGAGGCTGTCGCCACCGCACATCGCCTTCGCGAGGCGACGCTGACCGTCGATCGTCCGCTGCTGGGCCGCAGCAACATAAGCGTCACGCTTGTCGGCCGGGACCGACTCGACGAATGCCTGCGGGTGCACGACTGCGATCAATCCGGAGACGTGACCGAAGCCGAGGCTGGTCAGCAGGCCCGCGCGCAGCGGAAGATGCTCACCGAACTTGAGCGGCTGACGTGCCCACACGAGGTGCTCGAATTCGGCCATCTTGTCGTCGACGCAGTCGAGGCTGCGGTTCGGCGGGACGATGCCCTGGCTCAGTACCTGGCAGAGCCCGATCAGCTGGAAGGCTGCGGCACCACCCTTGGCGTGACCGGTCAGGCTCTTCTGCGAGACCACGAACATCGGCGCGCCTTCACTGCGTCCCAATGCCCCGGCGAGGCGCTCGTGCAGCTCTGCCTCGTTGGGATCGTTGGCGGCAGTGGAGGTGTCGTGCTTGGAGATCACGGCGATGTCGTCGGCGCTCACGCCGAGTGCGTTGAGCGAGAGTGCAAGCTGCGAATCCGCTCCCCCACGTCCGGCGCCCAAAGCTCCGAGTCCCGGTGCCGGGATCGAGGTGTGGACACCGTCGGCGAACGATCCGGCCCAGGCGACCACACCGAGGACGGGAAGACCCATCTCGAGTGCCAGGTCACCGCGAGCGAGGAGAATCGTTCCGCCACCGGCCGACTCGACGAATCCGCCGCGGCGACGATCGTTGGCCCGCGAGAAGCGGCGATCCTCGATGCCCTTGGCATGCATGTCCTCGGTCTTGGCAGTGGCCGACATGTCGCCGAAGCCGATGATGCCTTCCGTGCTCAGATCGTCGAACCCGCCGGCAACAACCAACTGCGCCTTGCCGAGTCGGATCTTGTCGACGCCTTCTTCGACGGATACCGCTGCCGTGGCGCAGGCGGCGACGGGGTGAACCATCGCACCGTAACCGCCGACGTACGACTGAACGACGTGCGCTGCAATGACGTTCGGCAGCGCTTCCTGCAGGATGTCGTTCGGACGGTTCTCGCCGAGCAGCGTGTCGATGTACAGGCTCCTCATGGAGGTCATGCCGCCCATGCCGGTGCCCTGCGTGTTGGCGACCAGGCTCGGGTGTACCCAGCGGAGCAGTTCGCTCGGAGTGAAGCCGCCCGTCAGGAAGGCGTCCACCGTTGCGACGATGTTCCAGAGTCCGACGCGGTCGACCGAATCTGCCATGTCGGCGGGGATGCCCCACTTGGTGACGTCGAAGTTGGTCGGAATCTGGCCGCCGACACTGCGAGTCAGCTTCATCTTGCGCGGGACGCGGATCTCGGTGCCTGCGCGGCGGGTGACCGTCCAGTCTCCGGACTCGGCGGAAACCGTCGCCGTCGTGTTCTCCGGATCGGATTCGACGAAGGCCTGAGCCTCTGCCTCACTGCCGACCACGAAGCTCAGATCCTTGTCCAGGAACACGGAGGTGAGCAGCGGAGCGGTGTTGTCGATCATCGCGCCCTCGTCGACGTAGCGACGGATGCCGCAACGCTCGACGACTGCGTCGTGGTACTTGTCGGCGATTTCCGCCTCGGGTACCAGGTCACCGGATTCGACGTCGTACCAGCCCGGCTTGGGGTCGTTCTCCCAGACGATGAGTCCGGTGTTCCACGCCAATTCGAGAACGCCTGCGGCAGAGAGCTGCTCGTCGACCTCCATCTCGAAGCGGGTACGCGAGGAACCGTAGGGTCCGAGCTCTCCGGCACCCACGATGACCACGAGGTCCGCGGGGGTGACGTCCAGTTCGGGCCAGCTCGGAGCCTTGACCGAGTCGTCGATGCGAGCCGGAGCGGGCAGCGCCAGGATGCTGGACTCGTCCACTGCTTCGTCGACAGCTTCGGCGATCTCGGCAACCTCGGCAGCTTCCTTGGCCAAAGCACCCAGATCCAGGTTGGCCTCGGACAGTCCGCCGGTCAGGTCGACCTCGAGCGGAGCCTCGGCAGCAGCGCGCCGCGACTCGCGGGTTGCCGTCTTCAGCAGTTCGGTCGCCATCTCCTGGGTGGACCAGGTGCGGACGCCCGCAGCTTCGACTGCGTCGACGATGGGATCGTTGTGACCCATGAGTCCGGTTCCGCGAACCCAACCGATGACCGCATGTGCCAACGTGACCCGCTCGGCCCAGTTGCGCTCGGCCTTCCAGCGATTGACCACGGCGATCAGCGAAGCCTTGGCCTCACCGTATGCACCGTCGCCGCCGAACGTTCCGCGGTTCGGCGAACCGGGCAGCACTACGTGCAGGTGCGTGTCGACATCGCTGTCGTAACCGATCTTCGACAGACCGCCGATGAGGCGCTCCACCGACCAGAGCAGCACGCGCATTTCCATTTCGGCGCGAGCGCCGGCGTCGGAGAGTTCGCCGCCGACACGGGGAGCTGCGAAGGGGAAGAGCATCGTCGGCGTCATGGCCGGCTTGATGAGCTTCTTTGCGCCGCCTGCGTTCTCGGTGGCCTCGTTGCCGATCCAGTCGATCAGTGCGTCGACGTCGGTGTACGACGCCATGTTCGCGGGAACCACCCAGAGGGCGGCACCGGCGCGAGCATTCTCGCGGTACAGGTCGCGGTAGAAGCCCAGACGCTGACCGTCGAGTCGCGAGGTGGTCACGAATACCGTTGCGCCACCGGCAAGGAGCTTGCCCGTGACCGCTGCCGCGATGGAACCCTTGCTGGCGCCCGTCACTACTGCGACCTCGCCTGCCCACTCGGGTGCGTCGGATTCTGCCGCAGCAGCCGCATCAGCGATGCGGGTGTAGACCTCGGCGAGTGGGGTGCGGCCTTCGTCGGTTGCACGGGTGGCCCACCACTTCGCCTGTGCGGCGACGGTGGAGCCGGCACCGATGAAGTTCTCGACCGACAACGCGGTGTCACCGAGCCAAATGCGAGCGAGATCCTCACGCGCACTTGCCCAGCGGTCGTCGAGCAGCACGGCCTTCTGCGCGTCGAATGCCGGAGCAACCAGACGCGGCCAGTCGGAGCCGAGTTCAGCCGAGACCAGGTCGACCAGTTCGGTGTCCTCGACCGTCGCGACTGCCGTTTCTTCGTTCAGTCCGAGCTGCTCGAGTACCAGGCGTGCGGCCGAGGCCAGAACGCCGTTGCGACCGGTGATGTTCTCGGTGAACTCACCCAGAGCGGCTGCGTCGACGGTTCCGCCGCTTCCGCCGCCGGTAGCCGGCAACGAGACGCTGACTCCGCGAGCAGACCCGACCGAGGCAACTGCGCTGTCGATGACTGCGTCCACTGCTGCAGCGTCGGCCAGTGCGCCGGAGCTCAGGCCACCGAGGTCGCCGCCGCGGATGCTGGCGCCGTCACGGGTACCGAGAGCCACTGCTGCGGTGACGTGATGTGCCCAGCCGTCGCCCAGCTCCCAGACCTTCTTGACGCGGTCGGCGATGTAGCCGGGACGCTTGCCCGAGGGGCCGAAGACCTTGCGTAGGTGATCGTTGATCGAATCGGAGAGCACCGGTCCGAACGGCTTGTACGTACGGGCGAGCTTGTCGACGGTTGCCCCCAGGGAGCCCATGTCGGCGTCTGCGGCCCCGTCGATGGCACCGAGGGAGAGCTCGGAGCCGAGGTCGACCAGAAGCTGGTTGCGACGCGAGGAAACGCCGTCGCACAGTGCCTCGATCGTGTCCGCGGGGCCCACCTGATCGGGACGGAGCTTGGTCCACAGGCTGATCAGGACCTTCGTGGCGTCGGGCGCCTTGAAGGTGAGGTCGTCCGGACGCGGTCCACCCGAAGGTGCAGCCGGCGCGGCAGCGGCAACCGGAGCAGCGGCCGCGGCGACCGGAGCAGCCTGCGCGGCAGGCGCTTCGATCTCGTCGTCGTCATCGACAGCGGGGTCGACGTCGGTGCCGTAGACGATCGCAGCTTCGCGCTCGACGTTGAGAACCTCGACCGGGTAGCCGAAGCGGCCCGGCAGCTTGAGGGTCTGCGACGCGAGGTTCGCGACGGTCGGGGCAGCGCCGAGACCGATCTCGACGAAGCGTTCGACCCCGAGCCCTCCTTCGGACTCGTCACCGAAGAGCAGGTCCTGCGTCTCGATCCAACGGACCGGGCTGGCGAACTGCCAAGCCAGCAGCTCGATCAGGATGATGCGGGACAACTCGTGAGTGCGCGTTGCGTAGCTGTCGAAGTCTGCGAGGACTTCCTGCAGCGGCTCGGACGGCACCAAGTCGGCGATTTCCTGAACGAAGTCACGACGCAGCGAGAACGGCTTCGGAACCAGGTTCGGGATGTAGCGGCCGATCAGGATGTCCGGGTCGATGTCGTGCGGGAGCAAGTCCTGCAGGCACACGCGGAAGTCCGCCACGCCACCGCGAAGGACGGTGGAGTGGAACGGCACGTCGATGCCGGGAACCTGGATGTATGCCCGCTTGCCACCGAATTCTGCTCGGCGACGGTCGATTTCGACCTCGAGTGCGTCGAGACCGGCTACCGAACCGGCGATGGCGTACTGGCTGCCGCGCAGGTTCAGGTTGACGATTTCGAGGAACTCACCGGAGGTCTCGGCGACACCGGCGACGAAGCCCTGCACGTCGTCGTCGGAAACACCGATCTGCGACGGGCGAATAGCGGCCATGCGGTAGTCGGAGCGTCCGGCTTCGTCACGGGGAACGAGCTGGTGCATGGCGGAGCCACGCTGGAAGACGACCTCGAGAAGTGCTTCGAGCGGGAAAACCTCGGCGACAGCGGCGAGTGCGTTGTACTCACCGACCGAGTGACCGGCCAGAAGGGAATCCTCGATGAAGGTTCCGGATTCGCGCAGCTCGGCAACCTGGGCAACACCGAGAACGGCCATGGCCACCTGGGTGAACTGAGTCAGGTGCAAGACACCGTCGGGATGCCTGTGCTCGACACCACGGGCCTTGACGGTCACCGGGTTGTCGCGCACGACAGCGAGAATCGAGAATCCGAGTGCCTTACGAGTGTGCTTGTCCGCGCGCTCCCAGACGTCGCGGGCGGCCTTGGAGCGTGCGCGAGCGTCGAGGCCCATGCCCGGGCGCTGAATGCCCTGGCCGGGGAAGGCGTAGACGGTCTTCGGCGCGGCGGTGCGGCCGGTGGCGACCATGACCAGTTCACCGTCGATGCGGCAGCCGACCTCGACGATTTCCGCGCCCTGGTCGATACCGACACGATCGACACGGACGTCGATCTCGGCGCCGGGTCGAACCATCCCGAGGAAGCGAGCTGTCCAGGCGGTCAGGCGGCGCGGCGGGACGCGGGTCTCGCCCGGGTCGACTGCGGTGACTACCTGCTGCGCTGCGGCGGAGAGCCACATGCCGTGCACGATCGGGGTTCCGAGGCCGGCCAGCAGAGCGGCGTTGTCGGAGGTGTGAATCGGGTTGTGGTCACCGGAAACCTGAGCGAACGCGCCCATGCTGACCGGAGCGAGGATCTTCGCGTCACGGCGACGACGCCGCGAGGTGTCGACAGCCGCATCGCTGATCGATCCACCGGCGCGAGCCGGGTCGGCGAGTTCGCCTGCACCGGTGCGTCCGCGGATCGCGAAACGCTCGGTCATGGTGACGACTGCGGGGGCGTCGAGGCCCTCGCCGAGCATGGCACCGACCTCGACCTTGACCTCGACGACACGACCGAGGTCGGTGTCGAGAACCGAGGCGACCTCGGCATTGACCACGAGAATGCTTGTCTCGGAGGGAAGTTCACCGACGAAGTCGACGGTGTGGTCGAGGTGGACCAGGTCGAGCATGCCTTCGATAACGGAAAGACTGTCGAGCTTGGCTGCGCCGAGGACTGCGAACACTGCAGGCCAGCATGCTCCGACGACGACGTCCGGAACAGCCTTGCCGCTGACACTGAGCGTGGCGGGCAGACCCGAACCGGTGACACCGGCGTGATCGGCGATGCGATCGGGAACCCACGCGACGTTGAGGCGAGCCTTGCCGTTCTTGACTGTCGGAAGTTCCTGTCCGGCAGCAACTGCCAGGAGCGCGGACATCGCACCTTCGGCATCGGCTTCGGTGACAACCGGAGCGCCGCCGTCGACGACGGACTCGGGGATCGTGATCGTGATGTCGACGGACTTGCCTGCCACCAACGGAACCGAAAGCAGCACGTGCGAGGAATCGACGACGGTCAGACTGGAACCGGTGGTGCCGTGAACTGCCTTGTCGGCAGACTCTGCACTCCACTCGTCGAGGTCGCCGAGACGACGGACGGGGTTCTGGGTCAGGCGGCCGGCCCACTGGAGGTCAGGAGCCGAGAGAACGGCGTCGAGAAGTCCGGGTGCGGAATCCTGGTGGCGACGGCTCGCGAGTGCAACCGGAGTGGTTCCGGCAGCAACCAATTCGTCGTAGGTCGCCTTCTCGAAGCGATCGAGCAGGTCACCGACCGGCTCGTCGACACGGGTGATGCCGGCGACGGCAACGGTGCCGGGGATGACGCAAACCTGATCGGCGGTGTAGCGGGGGTCGTGTGCCTGCCACAGGGAGTCGCTGCGCCACCAACGACGCACGTCACCGTCGACGACGGGAACGAAGTTGACCGGCTTGCCCGGCGTCTTGCACAACGAGATGAAGAACGAGACGTCTGCGGGATGCAGAACGGTGGTCGAGTAGTCCGGGTACGACGCCTGCAGTGCGCAGATTGCAGCCTCGGGGCGCTCGAGGGTCTCGGCGTCAGCGAACAGCGTGGGGATCGGGCCGCGGTCGACCGGGTGCAGACGCGCCTCGGTGCGCTGGAGCATCTCGCCGAAGCGAGCACGCCAGGTGATGTCGAGCCACGGGCTCGACGTCGCCTCGACGATGGCGTCCTGAAGATCGGCGCCGCAGTCGAATTCTTTCGCCGCGTCGATGCCGACGGTCAGCTCGAGGTAGCGGCGCAGCCACTGTGCGTACGTCATGGTCTCGACGTCGCCGAAGTACGGCTTGGCGGTGACGTCGAGGGCGGCGATGATCTCGTCGCGGCGCTCGGCCACTGCCTCGGAATCGCCGGCAACCTCGTCGAGGAGGCGCCCGGTACGCGAAGCCGCGTTGTCGATCTCGTGGATGTCGGCACCGAGCTGGCTACGGCCGGAGGCCATTCCGCCTTCAGCGGTACCTGCACCGACCCAGTCCGGCGTACCGGGTGTGTCGACGAGGAGCTGCTTGACCTCGGGAGAGGTGGTGGCCTCGAGAGTCGCCATGGCTGCGGTGCCGACAAGGATGCCGTCGACGGGCATGGCCGGGAAACCGGCTGCGGCGGACCAGCGACCGGTCAGGTAATCGGCTGCGCGCTCAGGTGTTCCGATGCCGCCACCGACGCAGATGACCAGGTTCGGACGTGTACGCAGCTCGGCGTACGTGTCGAGGAGCAGGTCGTCGAGGTCTTCCCACGAGTGGTGTCCGCCGGCGCGGCCGCCTTCGATGTGGACGATGACCGGGAAGTTCGGAACCTCGTTGGCGATGCGGATCACGGAGCGGATCTGCGCCACGGTGCCGGGCTTGAATGCAATGTTGGTGATGCCGATCTCGGACAACTCGTCGATGAGAGCAACAGCCTCTTCGAGTTCCGGGATACCGGCGGTGACGATGACGCCGTCGATGGGAGCACCGGCGGTACGGGCACGCTGCACGAGGCGCTTGCCACCGAGTTGCAGCTTCCACAGGTACGGGTCGAGGAACAGGGAGTTGAACTGGACCGCGCGGCCCGGCTCGAGCAGCATCTTCAGCTCTGCGACACGGTCTTCGAAGATTTCTTCGGTGACCTGCCCGCCACCGGCAAGCTCGGCCCAGTGACCGGCATTGGCTGCCGCGGCAACGATCTTGGCGTCGACCGTCGTCGGCGTCATACCTGCGAGCAGGATGGGTGAACGACCGGTCAGCTTCGTGAACGCGGTCTCGACGCCGATACGGCCGCCGGGAAGCGCAACGGGCTTCGGCGCGAACTCGGACCACGAACGTGAGACCTCAGGTGCTGCACCGGGGGTGAGCAGATTGCGGTGTCCGCCGCGGGTGGCTGCGGCGATGATGCCGATGCCCTGTCCACGCAGCGAAGAGGACGTCATACGGGTCAGCTGATCGCTGGGTCCGAGATCGAGAATCCACTTGGCGCCGGCGGAGATTGCGCCGTCGACAGCCTCGACCCAGTCGACCGGATCGACGAGGACACCCTGCGCAAGTTCGCGCGCACGGTCCGCGTCGAGACCGCAACGGGTCGCCCAGCTGCCGACGAGTTCGACGGCCTCGGTCAATGCGGGGTGATGGAAGCCGATTTCGGTGTCGAGCGGATCGAAGGACGGCGCGAAGACGGAACCGCCACGCTTCTTAGCCTCACGCTCGCGGGCTTCCTCGGCTTCGATCTGCTCGCAACGCTCTTGCACGCGTGCCAGCTGAGCGGGCGGCCCGGCGAGAACGACGCGGCGACGGCCGTTGCGGATGGCGAGGACAGCCGCGCGCTCAGGCGCCACACCCTCGGCAAGCTCGGCGACGATGGCGGCGAGACGCTCGGGATCGACGCCCGAGACCGCAACCATCGGCTTCGCGGAGGCGCCGGCGATGACGCCGCGGCGACGGCCGACCAAGCTGGCAGCAGCACCGACGAGCTGTGCGACGGCGAGGAGTTCACCGTCGTCGTTGCCCTGCGCGGCTACGGCAGCCGTGGCCAGAAGGCCCTGCGAGTGGCCGATGACGGCAGCCGGCGGGTTACCGGCTACATCCAGACCCTGAGCGGAGAGTGCACGCAACGCCGCAAGCTGCGTGAGGAAGACGCCGGGGAGTGACACCGGAGCTGCGGTGAGCGCGGCAGCGGAAGGCCCGGCCGACTTCTCACCTTCTTCTTCGTCGACGATCTCGGCTTCGAGCATCCACGCGATCGGATCGAATCCGACCGGGCGAACCACGAGGAGATCCTGTGCGACGGGCGCGAGGCGTGCGGCTGCGTCATTGACCAGATCGGTCAGAACGGGCTCCAGGCCGTTGTCACGGCTGAGCTCCTCGAGCGAGGTGAGCCAGGGAGCGCCCTGTCCACCGAAAGCGATTGCGTAGGAAACGCCGTTGTTCAGCGAATCGACGAGGGCACCTTTGCTGGTCGTGCGGGACTGTCCCCCATCGACGCCGAAACGGCGCCCACCCTTCGAGTCGCGTCCGTTTCCTGTAGGTGTCGTGTCATCGATCGTCACGCGTACGTCCTCTCCTGGTCACCTCTGCGGCGAGGTGGGATTTGCGGTGTGCTGCCCGGCTGAAGTGCTCGCGAATTCGTCGAGAGAATCGACGGAGTCAGGGCGTTCGTGCAAGACAAGGTTTACACAGAATCATGAGGATTTCCTCACGTTTGTCGGCACCCTGGAAATCTGGACTTTCGGGGCCGTGATCTTCCTCACGAGACTTCGAGAAAGTGACTCGCGAGTAGGTCGCGAACGCCCTGCCTGGGACTGTTACCGGGATTTTCAGAAACCTGAGGAACCCCTCATATTTATTGTTACCAATTCGTGACCTCCTTGACGGACGGTCGATCCCGTGCGTTCCGGGCCACAATCTGTCGGACTCCCTCGCTACGTTCAGCGCGTCCACACCGGACAACTTCTCGGGGGGAGAAATCATGAAAGACACAGACGTAGTCAGAGCGGCCGAATTCATCGGCGCCGAGCTTCCGCGCGAGGCGTGGCCGCATTGGAATCAGGGATGGCCGCGCGAGTCCGAAGCCGCCCTTCTCGATGCGATCTTCTCGTCGCGCGCCGCCTATGGAACACCGAAGACCGGAGTCCGCGCCGTCGTCGACCGTTGGCGCACACACCGCTCGGTAGCCGCCGACGATCGCCTCGACAGCTTGCCCGCTCTCGCCGCCTTCACCGACCGTGGCGACGAGCTCGCAACGATTCTCGGCAATCGCCAGCGCGTGCCGGGCAACTACTTCACCAAAGCCGAGGGTGCGGCTCGCGCGGCCAAGGCGCTCGTCGAATCCGGTTGCCGGTCCAGTGCCGACGTCGAGGACACCGAAAGCCTCCGTTCGGCAGTTGTCTCCGTTCCGGGGCTCGGCCCCAGGACCTTCGAGACGCTGGTGTTCCTGTCCGGGAAGTTGACGGTAACTTCGATAGATCTACTTGCACGGTTCGCCACCGAAGCAAGCAGTAGCGAGAAATTGTTGTCGAGCACCGACGCAGCCGAGTTGCTCGTTGCGGTTGCCGAACATCTCGATGTCGATGTTCAAACGCTCACCCACGCTGCGTGGCGATATCAACGCACGGCCGAGCAACCTCGCCGGTCGAAGAAATCCACCATGCCGCCCGCAGCGGATCCACTCGCCGAAACGGCCTGAGAGCGGGCGGGCGCATCCCGACCAGGGTGGTGTGCCCGCGAGCGATTCCACTCGCGTATCCTTTGAATTCCGCGCGCGAGTGGCGGAATTGGCAGACGCGCTGGATTTAGGTTCCAGTGTCTCAGGACGTGGGGGTTCAAGTCCCCCCTCGCGCACAACGAAGAGCCCCGCCGGATCTGATCCGGCGGGGCTTTTTCGGTTCTCGTGAGCAAGGTCAGCGCTTTCGATCCTTGACCGGTGGAGTCATGTACGTCGTCCGACTCGGTGTCAGCCCCAGACGGACCGAGCTCTCCAACCATGTGATCGCCGCTGCCGTCGGGTCCACAACCGGAACATGAATCCCTTTGCCATGCAGCCTGTCTCGGACTGCGGCGGTCACACCGAGCATGCCGGTGCAACCGAGAACGACGGAGTCGGCGTCACCGTTCTCCACTGCCGTAGACGCCTGTGCGGCCAGTCGATCGATCAGTTCCTCCCGATCGGTGAGGCCCAGCACCGGCATGTCCACGACTCGAATACTGCCCAGCCGACTATCGAGTCCATACCGCCGAGTGAGCGATCGGAGCATCGGCACGACATTCGGCAGGATGGTCACGACACCGACGCGATCGCCCAGACTCATCGCTGTCAGAAATGACGGCTCGAAGCCGCCGACCACCGGAGCGTCGATGACCTCTCGGGCGGCATGCACTCCGGGATCGGCGAAGCATGTGATGAACACACCGTCCACGCCGTCGGCTGCCGCTTCCTCGACCCTCTGCACTATCCCGGGGCCGGCAAGTGCCTCGTCGTACTCGGACTCGATGCTCGCCGTACCGGTAGGCAGCGAAACGACGTCGACCGTCGTGCCGGGCGCCGCCCAGTGCTCCACCTCGGCTGTCACCGCCGGAGTCAGTGTGGTGTCGATGACCGGGCGAATCACTCTGATGTGCATGAAACACTCCCCTGCTTTCGGATACGCGCCGAGGTTATCGATGCAGCACAGCCGGGAGAATGTGTTCAGTGCCCTGGCGTTGCGGGTGAGGATGGGCATAGCGCACAGGTGCTGTGGAGCGGCTTCTACGACACGCCGTGGCACGGCTCCTACGACACGCCGTGGCACGGCTCCTACGACACGCCGTGGCACGGCTTCTACGACACGCCGTGGCACGGCTTCTACGACACCGTGTCGGAGATCGCAGGGCGAGGCACTATAGCTCTCAGGTACCGTCTTAGTGTGTCCAAGAACGCTACTAAACGCCGACCTGCGCTGATTCTGCTGGTCATCGTGTCAGCTGCCGGCTGCCTCGCGCTCGGCTGGTGGCAGTGGGAGCGCTTCGAAGCCGTCGGAGGCTCGGGACAGAATCTCGGGTACGCGTTCCAGTGGCCGCTGTTCGCGGCGTTTGTCGTGTACGCGTATCGCAAGTTCGTTCAGCTCGAAGACGTGGACCCCGAAGAGGCCGAAGCCGAGGAAGCCGCCGCGGAGCCGCGTGAGATTCCCGCCGACCTCTTGCCGCAACGCCCGCGGGCCGAGTTCGACGATGTGAACCTCGACGTCGACGACCCTGAAGCCCGCCAAATGCTGGAATACAACGACTACCTTGCGCAGCTTGCCGCTCGCGAGTCCGATAGGAGCACGACGTGAGTACCGGTTCGGAAGCGAGCATCGCTACCCCCGCAGTCAACGCAGAAAAGCAGAAGAAGGTTGCGTCGGCGCTGGTCCGATACCGCGTTCTCGCCTGGATCACCGGCCTCTGGCTGCTGTTCCTGACCGGTGAGATGGTCTACAAGTACCTGATTCTCGACAATTCGGCGGACGCGCCGTCGTGGTTGTTCTACATCGGCCAGATCCACGGCCTGTTCTACATGCTCTATCTCGTGTTCACGATCGACTTGGCGATCAAGGCTCGGTGGAAGCCCGGTACGACGGTTGCCACCGCGCTCGCCGGCACGATCCCGTTCCTGTCGTTCGTGTTCGAGCACAAGCGAACTGCCCAGGTGAAGCAGGCTTACCAGCTCTGAGAGTTTCAAAAAGTGGAGCCCTGAACGCAGACGCGTTCAGGGCTCTACTTTTCGGATTCGGTTCAGCCGGCCAGTGCCGCCAGCGCGGGAACGAGCTGTACGAGCGCGCGCCCTCGATGTGACGCCGCATCCTTCTCGGCCGGGGTGAGTTCTGCGGCCGAGCGGGTGTCGCCGTCCGGACGGAAGATGGGGTCGTATCCGAAGCCGCCGTCGCCGGCTGGTACGCGGCCGATCACCCCGCGCCATTCGCCGCGCACGACGGTCTCGTCGCCGCCGGGGATCACCAGTGCACAGGCGGAGACGAATGCCGCGCCTCGACGCTCGTCCGGCACGTCTCCCAGCTGAGCCAGGACCAGAGCCGTGTTGGCGCCGTCGTTTCCGTGAGTACCCGACCACCGCGCGGACAGCACACCCGGCATACCGTTGAGTGCGTCGATCTCGACACCGGAATCGTCTGCGATGCAGGGCATTCCGGTTGCAGCTGCTCCGTCACGCGCTTTGGCGAGCGCATTCTCCTCGAACGTCGCTCCGGTCTCGGGGGCTTCGGCGAACGGCGGGACCTCGTCGAGCCCGACCAATTCGATTCCGTTCACTCCAGCGGCGTCGAGCACCCGGTGAAGTTCCTTCAGTTTCTTGGCATTTCGGCTGGCAACCAGTACTCGTACGCTCACAGCTCAGGCACCGAACTTCTTCTTGGGTTCCGGATTCTTCGGTTCGGGTAGCACCCCGGGATACGGCTCGGCCAACGCTTGACGCTGGATCTCGAAAAGTTGCTCACAACCAGCCAGAGCGGAGTCGAGCAGCTTGTCCAGCGTCGAGCGTGGGAAGGTGGCGCCCTCACCGGTTCCCTGAATTTCCACCAGCGTGCCGGTATCGGTGGCCACGACATTCATGTCTACCTCGGCACGCGAATCCTCTTCGTACGGAAGATCGAGGCGCACTCGTCCGTCCACGACGCCGACGCTGACGGCCGCTATGCCACACGAGATGGGCTGAGGGTCGGATAGCAGGTCGGCTGCGCGCAGGTACGTCACGGCGTCGACCAGGGCCACGTATGCCCCCGTCACTGCCGCGGTGCGAGTGCCACCGTCGGCTTGGAGGACATCACAGTCGAGGGCGATGGTGTTCTCACCGATTGCCGCGAGATCGATGCACGCTCGAAGTGATCGGCCGATGAGTCGACTGATCTCCTGCGTGCGGCCGCCGACCTTGCCCTTGACCGATTCGCGGCCACTGCGTGTGTGCGTGGCGGCGGGAAGCATCGCGTATTCGGCTGTCAGCCAACCCAAGCCGGAGCCCTTGCGCCAGCGGGGTACACCCTCTTCGACGCTGGCCGTGCACATGACGCGAGTGTTCCCGAACTCGACCAGAACGGATCCGGCCGGGTGACTGGTGAACCCGCGGGTGATCTTGACCGTGCGGAGCTCGTCGTCCGCCCTACCGTCTTCTCGTGTAGTCACCTTCGTGAGCCTAGCGGTCGCCCGGTGAGCGCTGCACCGAATGTGAGGGGAATCAGATGTCGTAGACACTTCCGGCGGAGACGGCATGGACCGGTCCGGAGAATTCGGATTTCGCTTCGGCGATCACGTCTTCACGCGATGTCCACGGCGGGATGTGCGTGAGGAGAAGTTCCTTGACGCCGGCGAGCGCAGCCACACGGCCGGCTTCCTTACCGGAGAGGTGAACTCCCTCGGGGCGATCCGGACTGTCGGTCCACGACGCTTCGGAGAGCAACACGTCTGCACCACGCGCGAGTTCGACGACGTTGTCGCACATACCGGTGTCGCCTGTATAGACGAGGACGCGGCCGTCGGCGCCGGTGATCCGGAAACCGTAAGCCTCGGGTGGATGATTCATCCGGCGGGCGACGACGCTCAGTTCACCGAACGTCACCGGCTCGTTCTCGGCCCAGAGCCGGACGTCGATGGTGTCGGAGATGTCGTCCATCTCGCCGGCGCACTCGGCGGAGGACACTCCGATGCGGCACGCGGTGTCGGTGGGGCCGTAAACCAGAGCACGGCCGACCGGCGGGTTGGGGTGATAGCGACGCCAGACGAGCAGGCCGGGCATGTCGAGACAGTGGTCCGCATGAAGGTGCGAAAGCAGGATCGTCACCTCGCCCGGATCGGCGTATCGCTGCAACGCCCCAAGAACTCCCGGGCCGAAGTCGATCACGAGCGGCGGAGTTCCCGGTGCCGTGAGCAGGTATCCCGAAGCCGGTGAATCCGGACCCGTGACGCTGCCGGAACACCCCAGGACGGTCATGCGCATACCGGTCATGCTGCCACGTCTACCCGTCTGGGAAAAAGCTCTTGGTGGTTTTGGCGCGTCGAAGTCACACCGCAGTGAGGGTGTGACCCACGTCCGTTCAGAAACTCGGTGGTCGAACGGCCGGCGCCGACCCGGCGCGCTTGGCCCTCTCCCCCGACGTGAGCGCCCAGGCGGCCACCACGCCGCCGATCGCTCCGAACAGATGTCCTTGCCAGGAAACCCGTGGATCGCTCGGCAGAACGCCCCACAGCACTCCGCCGTACACGACGAAGACGGCAACGCCGATCAGGATCTGTGTGAAGCTCCGCGTGAAGAACCCGCGCACCAACAGGTAGGTGACCCAGCCGAAGATCAGCACGGACGCACCGACGTGATTCGAGTTCGAGCCGGCGAACAACCAGGTCCCGACGCCGCCGATCACCCAGATGATGCCGGTCGCCGCGAGTCCTCGCGCAATTCCCGACACCAGCACGAGGTATCCGAGGATCAGCACCGGAATGGTGTTGGCGATCAGATGACCCCAGTCGTCGTGCAGCACCGGGGCGAACAGGATTCCCCACAGGCCGTCGAGCGTGCGCGGGGTGACGCCGGCGTTCTGGACATTCTGACCGGAGATGACATCCACGATCTCGATCACGTAGAGCAGGATCGCGAAGCCGCCCACCAACACGGACGACTGCTTCCACACCGAGGGCGGACCGGATTTCGGTGCCGGCGTCCGGGTGCCGAAGTCCGGACTGTTGAAATCCATCGTCATCGTGTGCGTCCTCCACCGTCGATCCGGTCTTCTGATCCGGTCACTCGCGACCAGGCTCAATTCGAGATTACCGCCGATTCCAGGAGTGCTGCCTAGAGAAATGCGGACGGGAAGAGTTCGCGGTAGCTCGGGATTCCGGCTACCGACGTGGCGTCGAGAATCGCTGTGACGATCGCACGTTCGACCACCCGGGCCGAAGCCGCGCACACCGCGTCGAGTATCGGCAGATCGTTCGGGAAAGCGTCCGGAACCGTGATCTCCGAATTCGGAGTGTGATCACCGGTGGCGAGCGCAAAGATCGTGTCGCCGTCGAGCGGCGAATGTGCGGGCCGAATCGCTCGGGCCAGGCCGTCATGACCTGCGACGGCGACGCGTCGGCACCCGGCTTTCGTCAAGGCGGCGTCAGTGGCGACCACACCGATCGTGGTGTTGAGGACGGTTCCCTTGGCTGCAACGGCGTTGGCCGCCGCGAGTTCGGACGCGTCGGGGAGCCTGAGGCCGAACGACTCCGCGCCGTCCGAGCCGACGCCCCACGGCAGGCCTGTTCTGGGGTCGAAGACCGAACCCACCGGATTCGCCACGATCAAGGCGGAGACCGTCGCCCCCTCGGCGGGGCCGTCGACGATCACGACGCTGGCCGTTCCCACCCCACCCTTGAGCGCCCCGGCTCTGGCACCTACCCCCGCGCCGACCGTGCCGGTGGCGAATTCGCGCGAAGCAGTGTCGGCAGCGAGGAATCCGAAATCGCCGGTCGGACGAACGGTCCAGTCCCCCACCGGCAGATCGAAGATCACGGCGCCGGGCACGATCGGTACCACCTGGCCGGGAGCGCCCATCGCGATCCCGTGATCGTGTTCCTCGAGCCAGCGCATCACTCCGTCGGCCGCGGCAAGTCCGTAGGCACTACCGCCGGTCAACAGCACGGCATTGACCTGCTGGACCGAATGGCTCGGGTCGAGCAGATCGGTCTCGCGGGTACCCGGACCGCCGCCCCGGACGTCGACTCCGGCGACCACACCGGCCGACGCGAGCACGACCGTGCAGCCGGTGGCTGCGCCGCTTCCGAGAGTGGCTCCCTCGTCGAGCTTGTGGTGATGACCGACGGCGAGGCCGGCGACATCTGTCAGTGAATCAGTGGGCCCGGTCCGCGTTGTGGTCATGGCATGAGCGCCTGGACGAGGGAGTCCTGCATCCACGTCAACCAGTGATAGACGTCGAGATGCGGGGCTCGCGGGTCGTCGGGTTCGAGGCTCTCCGGGGTGTCGGCGTCGATGCCGAGATTGGTTCCGAGCGCGAGACGGACGTCGTTGAGCGAGGACAGCCAGGCGTCGGCCTGTTCCTGCGTGAGAACGACCTTGCCGCCGGCCTCCGGAAGCGAAGCCAACAACATGCGAGCGGACTCACGCTTGGCGTCGATGATCTCGGGTTCGTGCAAACTGCGCAGCGCGCCGTTGACATTGGCGCCGGCGTCGTCGAGATCGTCACTGTCCGGAGCGACCTTGTCCGGATCGGTGCGCTGGAAGTCGGGAAGCAAACGCGCCAACACCGGATTGTCGGGCGGCTCCGAATTTCCGGTACGAAGACCCGTCAGCGCGGCGAGCTCGTCTTGCGGCGCCGAAGACGCGCGCTCGTCGAGAAGCCCGGTCACCGACTCCACGAGCGAGCGCAGAACCGCCGCCTCGTGGCCGTCCATCTCGGATTTGAACTTCACTCCGCCGAGTGAACTCTTCCTACTCCACGTCCGCACGCGTCGGACTCCCGTCTACGAGTTAGGCGAACAAATCGGTCGAAAAAGTGCTTTTCTCAGGTGTCGTCGCGTTGCATCGTGGCCCAGAGACCGGCAGCGTGGAGGCGACGAACATCGGCCTCCATCTTGTCGCGCGAACCGCTCGAGACCACGGCCTTGCCCTCCGAATGGACCTGCATCATCAGGTCGGTGGCCTTGGCTTTGCTGTAGCCGAACAACTTCTGGAACACGTAAGTCACGTAATGCATGAGATTGACCGGGTCGTCCCAGACGATGGTCACCCAGGGCCGATCTGCGGCTTCGATGGTCGCAACAGCCTCCGACTGCTCGGGCGTGGCTTGAGGAGAAGAAGCCGTAGCGCCTCTCATCGTTACGTTCGCCGAGTAAGTGCCGGACACGGTCGCGCCGCCGAAAACCATGTATCCAGGGTACGGCGCGACGAGAGGCGACAACACC
This sequence comes from Rhodococcus sp. MEB032, assembly GCF_030208925.1. Taxonomy (NCBI): domain Bacteria; kingdom Bacillati; phylum Actinomycetota; class Actinomycetes; order Mycobacteriales; family Nocardiaceae; genus Rhodococcus; species Rhodococcus sp. MEB032. Next base: position 14,135 of record NZ_JARVSY010000025.1, on the reverse strand, counting down.
CACCCACGTCGTCTCGCGCATAGAGTTGTGTGCGTGCCTACGCAAATTTCCGACATCCGCGACGCCGGTGCCAGCACCGCACTGCTCACCGATCAGTACGAACTGACCATGCTCTCGGCGGCTCTCGCCGACGGATCTGCCTTCCGCAACTGCAGTTTCGAGGTATTTGCACGGCGGCTGCCAGACGGTCGTCGCTACGGCGTCGTCGCCGGTACCGAGCGCCTTCTCGACGCACTCGAGCAGTTCCGGTTCGGTGAACCGGAACTGGCGATCGTTGCAAAATTTCTCGACGACACGACCGTCGAGTGGCTGCGCAACTATCGATTCTCCGGTGACATCGACGGCTACCGCGAGGGAGATTTCTACTTCCCCGGATCACCGATCCTCTCGGTCCGCGGAACGTTCGCCGAGTGCGTCATCCTCGAAACCTTGATTCTCTCGATCCTCAACCACGACAGCGCGATCGCTTCGGCCGCTGCCCGCATGGTGAGCGCAGCGGGCGGTCGACGGATGATCGAGATGGGCTCGCGTCGTACACACGAACAGGCCGCCGTCGCCGCTTCACGTGCCGCGTATCTCGCCGGCTTCGACGCCACCTCCAACCTCGAAGCCGCGCGGCGTCACGACGTACCCAGTGCAGGTACCAGCGCGCACGCCTTCACTCTCCTGCACACCACCGAAGACGGTCCGGACGAGGCAGCGGCATTCCGCGGTCAGGTCGCGGCACTCGGCGTATCCACCACGTTGCTCGTCGATACCTACGACATCACCGAGGGTGTGAAAACGGCTGTCGCCGTTGCCGGTCCCGAGCTGGGCGGGGTTCGCATCGACTCCGGCGATCTCGGCGTTCTTGCTCGTCAGGTACGCCAACAACTCGACGATCTCGGTGCTACCAAAACACGCATCGTCGTCTCCGGCGACCTGGACGAGTACGCGATCGCGGCTCTGCGCGCCGAACCCGTCGACTCGTACGGCGTCGGCACTTCCCTGGTCACCGGATCAGGCGCCCCCACCGCCGGCATGGTCTACAAACTTGTCGAGGTCGACGGAATCGCGGTCGAGAAGAGAAGCACCAACAAGGCATCTCGCGGCGGCGCAAAGAAGGCACTGCGCGTAGTACGTCCGACCGGAACGATCGTCGAAGAAGTCATCTACCCCGCCGGATCACCGTCACCTGTCTCCGAGGCGGACGGCGCGACCGAACTGCTGATCCCGCTGGTTCGCGAAGGCAAGGTCGTCGACAGCGCGCCGACGCTCGAAGAGAGCAGAGCAGTTCTGAAGGCAGGGCTCGTGAGCCTGCCGTGGGAAGGCCTCAAACTCTCGCGCGGAGACTCGGCTGTGCCCGTTCGATTCACCGGAGGTGAGCACCAGTGAGTGCAAAAGCACTGATAATTGTCGACGTTCAGAACGATTTCTGTGAAGGTGGCGCTCTCGCGGTCGACGGCGGCGCTGCGGTTGCGGGAGCCGTCAACGATTTCGTCAACTCCCACGAGTACGACGCCGTAGTCGCGACTCGCGATTTCCACATCGACCCTGGGGCGCACTTCTCCGAGAATCCCGACTTCATCGACAGCTGGCCGGTTCACTGCGTCGTCGGGACAGCCGGCGCCGAGTTCCATCCGGCGTTCGACGCTTCCGTCGCCGGGTCGGCGATCTTCTCCAAGGGCGCCTACAGCGCGGCCTACTCCGGTTTCGAAGGAGCAGCCGAGGACGGCACGACGCTCGAGGACTGGCTCCGCGCCCACGAGATCACCGACGTCGACGTGATCGGAATTGCCACGGATCACTGTGTCAAGGCCACGGCCGTCGATGCCGCGCGCGCGGGGTTCGCCACGACTGTCCTTCTCCCCTTCACCGCTGGTGTGTCGACCGCCACGATCGAGTCGGCATTGGTGCAGATGCGGGAGGCGGGAGTGCAGCTGATCGGGCGAGACGAGGCCTCGTCGGAAGAAGACTCGAATGCCGGGGAACTACCCCGGGAATCATCCGTGGACGTTTCTGACGTAGGGATCCATTAACCTTCGTGGGTGGCCGATCAACTCCCGAACGTTCCCGAACTGCTCCAGACAGCGGTGCGGTCGCTCGGCGGTGCCGAACGAACCAGTCAGCTGACGATGGCGTCCGCCGTGGCGCACTCGATCGACACCGGCGAGCATCTGGCCGTCCAGGCCGGCACCGGTACCGGTAAGTCGCTCGCCTACCTCGTTCCGAGCCTGCGCCACGCGGTCGAATCGGGACGCACCGTGGTCGTGTCCACCGCCACCATCGCGCTGCAGCGTCAGCTCGTCGACCGAGATCTGCCTCGACTCGCCGATGCCCTGAAGAAGCCACTCGGCCGACGCGCAGAGTTCGCAATCCTCAAGGGCCGCAACAACTACCTGTGCATGAACAAGATCCATACGGGCGCGTCCGAGCAGCCACCCGAGGACGAGTTGTTCGATCCGTTCACGGTCTCGCGTCTCGGCCGGGAGGTCGTCCGCCTCACCGAATGGTCCTCAGACACCGAAACCGGTGATCGGGACGAATTGGTGCCGGGCGTATCCGATCAGGCGTGGCGGCAGGTCAGTGTCACCTCCCGCGAATGCATCGGTAAGAACCAGTGCCCGGTCGGTGAGGACTGCTTCGCCGAGCGCGCCCGAGTCGAGGCGTCGAAGGCCGACGTAGTGGTCACCAACCACGCACTGCTCGCGATCGACGCCATCACCGGCATCCAGATCCTGCCTGACCACGACGTCGTGGTGATCGACGAGGCCCACGAGTTGGTCGACCGCGTCACCGGCGTCGCCACGGCCGATCTCACTGCCGCCTCGATCAGTGCCGCGGCCCGGCGTTGCGGCAAGATCGCCGAAGAGCAGGATGCCGATCGCCTCGAAGCTGCCGGCGAGGGGTGGGCTGGACTCCTCGAGGAATTGCGCCCAGGTCGCTGGGAAGGCCTCCCGGACGGGGCGGCACCCGCACTGGCTGCGATCCGCGACGCGGCCTGGTCGCTGCGCACCGCTATCGGTCCGGCCAAACCGGGAATGGCTGCTGCAGATCCCGAAGCCGCTGCGGCCCGCAACGCCGCACTCTCGTCCGTCGACGACGTCCACGACAGTGCCGTGCGTATTCTCACCGCTTTCGACGAACCCGACCCGGCCAAGCGCAAGGACGTCGTCTGGCTGTCCTCGGACGAGTTCCGCGGATCGGTGCGGCGCTCCGTCCGGATGGCTCCGCTCTCGGTCGGCGGATTGCTGCGCTCGCGACTGTTCGCCGAATCCACCGTCGTTCTCACTTCCGCGACACTGACCGTCGGCGGATCGTTCGACGGTCTCGCCGTCAACTGGGGTCTTCCTGCGGAGTCGTCCGCGCGCCCCGACTCGGGTACCGCCATCGGCACCGAAGCACCTTCTGACGCTTCGGCTTTCCGCTGGAACTCACTCGACGTCGGGTCGCCCTTCGACCATGCAAAGGCCGGCATCATCTACATTGCCCGCCACCTGCCCACGCCCGGCCGCGACGGCCTCTCCCCGGTCTATCTCGACGAGATCGCCGAACTCGTCGAGGCTGCGGGCGGACGCACCCTCGGCCTGTTCTCGTCGATGCGCGCCGCCAAAGCCGCCTCGGAGGCGATGCGTGAACGCCTCGACACCCCCATCCTGTGCCAGGGCGACGACGCCACCGGCACCCTCGTCAAGGCCTTCGCCAAGGACGAACCCACGTCACTGTTCGGCACGTTGTCCCTGTGGCAGGGCGTCGATGTTCCGGGTCCGTCACTGAGCCTCGTCATATTGGACCGGATTCCGTTCCCGCGCCCGGACGATCCACTGTTGATGGCTCGCCAGCAGGCTATCGAATCCCATGGCGGTAACGGCTTTCTCAGCGTCTCGGCCAATCACGCGGCGCTGCTCCTGGCACAGGGCGTGGGTCGCCTGCTTCGAAGCACCGACGACAAGGGCGTGGTGGCCGTGCTCGATCCGCGTCTGGCCACGGCGAGATACGCGGGTTACCTTCGCGCATCACTGCCTCCGTTCTGGGAGACGACCAACCCCGAAGTCGTCCGCAAGGCACTCACCCGCATCCGCGACTCACGTCCCTGACCCAGTTCTCACGCGGGCACAATTCTGCCCCGGTACCGACCGAACGGACCGGGGCAGAATGTATTACGTCAGACGCTCGGAGTGGTCACCAACCCGAGTTCGGAGGCATCGACCAACAACCGGTGATGCGGCAACACCCGCACGGTGTAACCCACGGAGCCGGAGACCGGAAGCGCAGCCTCGGCTTCGAAGATCTCGGCTCCGTCCTCGGTTCCGAAATGTGTCATCGGGAACGTCACCACGTCGGTGAGTTCCTCGCCTGGGCTGACGCGTCCCAGGACTGCCTGAACCTCCACATCCGAGACCGACAAGCCGCCGAGGCGGACCTTGGCTTTCAAAGAGATGGTCGCACCGATCTCCGGAGTGTCCGGCAAGCCGGAACCGTCCACCTGCTCGACGGCGACCGACGGCCACTGCGACTCGATACGGCGACGGAACTCGGCCACCTCACGCGCGCCGGCAAAATCGTCCGCCACTACCGCTCGAGCTGATTCCGCCGAAGGGGCGTAGTAGTCGACGGCGTAGTCACGAACCATGCGTGATGCCAACACCTTCGGGCCCAGATTCTCGAGGGTGTGGCGAACCCTCTCGACCCAGCGCGTCGGCAGATCGGCTGCATCACGGTCGTAGAACGTCGGCAGTACCGCGTGCTCGAGAAGTTCGTAGAGGGCGCTGGCTTCCAGATCGTCACGCCGCACGTCGTCGAGAACACCGTCGGCCGTCGGAATGGCCCACCCGTTCTCGCCGTCGTACATCTCGTCCCACCATCCGTCGCGAATGGAGAGGTTGAGGCCGCCGTTGAGCGCGGATTTCATGCCGGAAGTACCGCACGCCTCGAGTGGGCGAAGCGGGTTGTTGAGCCACACGTCGCAGCCCCAGTACAAGTAGCGGGCCATCGACATGTCGTAATCAGGCAGGAAGACGATGCGGTGACGCACATCCGCTTCGTCGGCGAACCGCACGACCTGCTGGATGAGTGCCTTACCGCCGTCGTCGGCGGGGTGCGACTTGCCGGCCACCACCAACTGCACCGGACGTTTCTCGTCAAGCAACATCGCACGCAGACGCTCGGGATCACGCAGCATCAGCGTCAACCGCTTGTACGTCGGAACGCGCCTCGCGAATCCGACTGTCAAGACGTTGGGATCGAATACTCCAGTGGTCCAGCCGAGTTCGGCCTCGGTCGCGCCGCGTTCGAGCCAGGACGCTCGGACGCGACGACGAACTTCGTCGACCAACTTGCCGCGCAACGCATTACGTGTTTCCCACAGTTCGGTTGCCGACAACTCGTGCAGGCGCTCCCACCCGCGTGCTTCTTCGAGTTGCTCCTGACCGACGATCCGCCTGGCCACGTCCATCCACTCCGGCGCCGCCCACGTCGGCGCGTGAACACCGTTGGTGACCGAACCGATCGGCACCTCGTCGGCGTCGAAGCCCGGCCAGAGACCGTTGAACATGTCGCGGCTGACGATGCCGTGCAACTTCGAGACGCCGTTGGCTCGCTGGCCCAGGCGAAGACCCATGTGCGCCATGTTGAAGATCGACGGATCGGCTTCACGCCCCATCCCGACGATGCGGTCGACGGTCAGGCCGGGAAGCAAACTCGATTCGTTCTCGCCGTTCGCTCCGCCGAAGTAGTGACGGACCAGATCCGCCGGGAAGCGGTCGATTCCGGCGGGAACCGGAGTGTGCGTCGTGAAGACCGTTCCGGCACGGACCGCGGCCAGAGCCGAATCGAAGTCCAGACCGCTGGTGGTGACAAGTTCCCGAATCCGTTCGATGCCGAGGAATCCGGCATGCCCCTCGTTCATGTGGAACACCTCGGGATCGGGCAATCCGTACGCCGCGGTGTAGGCGCGCACCGCGCGGACGCCGCCGATACCCGCGAGGATCTCCTGCTTGATGCGGTGATCCTGGTCCCCGCCGTAGAGACGGTCCGTGACGCCGCGCAGATCCGCGTCGTTCTCGGCGATGTCGGAATCGAGCAGCAGCAACGGCACTCGTCCGACCTGAGCGATCCACACTCGCGCACGCAGCACCCGGCCACCGGGCATGGCGACGTGAATGACGACCGGCGATCCGTCTTCGGAAGCCGGGCCTGCGTCCGTCAGCAAACGAAGAGGCAACCCTTGAGGGTCGTGCGGCGGGTAGTGCTCGGCCTGCCAACCGTCGGCGGTCAGCGACTGGCGGAAGTAGCCGGATCGGTAGAGCAGTCCGACGCCGATGAGCGGCAGCCCGAGGTCGGACGCGGCCTTGAGGTGATCGCCCGCCAGGATGCCCAATCCACCGGAGTAGTTGGGCAGAACTTCGCTGACTCCGAACTCCATGGAGAAGTACGCAATTCCGCCGGCTGACGATGCGCCCTTGGCCTGCTGGGACTGATACCAACGCGGGGTGCTCAGATAAGCGTCGAGATCAGCTGCTGCAGTGTCGAGGTCACCGAGAAATGCCTCGTCACTGCTGAGTTCGTCGAGACGGGTGGGGTCGACTTCCCCGAGCATGCGGACCGGATCGAACTGGACTGCTTGCCAGAGTTCGGGGTCGAGTCGCGAGAACAGATCCTGTGTCTCGGGATGCCACGACCACCGAAGGTTGGTGGACAGGGGGCCGAGCGCGGCAAGGCGCTCCGGAAGGTGGGCTCGGACAGTGAACCGACGCAAGGCTTTCACCCCGCGAACCCTAGTCGAGTTCCTTGCACTCTGTCCGGTGGAACCGAACGCCGAGCCGACCTGACCACCGACAGACCCGAATTCGTCGTTATCAGCACTCCGGCGCCGCACCCACTACGGTTGAACCCGGCGAAAGAACGTTTTACCGCGATCCATCATCAGAAATGGAGCTTCCCGTGTCAGGACGCCTCGGTATCGACGACGTGGTACCCGAGATCTCGGGTAACTATCCGGCAAAGGCCGTGGTCGGTGAAGTCTTCCCAGTGCACGCCACGGTGTGGCGAGAAGGCCACGACGCCATTTCCGCCACTCTTGTCGTGCGTGGTCCGCGCGGTACCAAGCCGCTGCGCATTCCGATGGACCCCGGGACCGAACCGGACACCGTCGACGCGGTGTTCACGCCGTCCGCCGAAGGTATGTGGTCGTTCCGGATCGAGGCGTGGAGCGATCCCATCGCCACCTGGAAGCACGCCGTGGAAGCGAAACTCGCCGTCGGGCAAGGGGCGGCCGAGTTGGCCAACGACCTGGAAATCGGTGCGCGCCTGTTCGAACAGGCCGCGCACGAGGTACCGCGGGGCAACAGGTCCAGGCTCGAGGCCGTCACGGCGTCGCTGCGCAGCGATCAGGCGCTGACTGCTCGCGTCGCGCCGGCCTTCGCCTCCGACGTCGCCGAACTGCTCCGCGCCACTCCGCTCCGTGAACTGGTCACCAAGGGCGAGTCCCACCCCGTCGTCGTCGATCGCAACCGTGCACTGTTCGGATCGTGGTACGAGTTCTTCCCCCGCTCGACGGGCGGTTGGGACGAGAACGGGGTGCCGCAACACGGTACTTTCCGAACCTCGGCCGAAGACCTACCCCGCATCGCCGCAATGGGTTTCGACGTCGTCTACCTTCCGCCGATCCATCCCATCGGCGAGATCAACCGCAAGGGACGCAACAACACTCTCACTCCCGAACCCGGTGACGTCGGCTCGCCGTGGGCCATCGGCTCGGTCGACGGCGGGCACGACGCTGTTCACCCGCAACTCGGCACGCTCAAGGACTTCAGGGCCTTCGTCGCTGCGGCCCGCAAGCTCGATCTCGAAGTGGCACTGGATCTCGCGCTGCAGTGCGCCCCGGATCATCCATGGGCCAAGAAGCATCCGGAGTGGTTCAACGTCCTTCCCGACGGCACCATCGCCTACGCCGAGAACCCGCCCAAGAAGTATCAGGACATCTACCCGATCAACTTCGACACCGATCCTCGCGGTCTGGACAAGGAAATCCTGCGAGTCGTCCGACACTGGATCAGTGCCGGAGTCAAGATCTTCCGGGTCGACAACCCACACACCAAGCCGCCGAACTTCTGGGAGACGCTCATCTCTGAGGTCAAGAAGACCGACCCCGACGTCCTGTTCCTCGCCGAGGCATTCACTCGTCCGGCGCGCATGTACGGCCTTGCCCGGCGCGGGTTCACGCAGTCGTACACGTACTTCACCTGGCGAGTTGCGAAGTGGGAACTCACCGAATTCGGTAACGAGCTGGCGGCGAAGGCCGACGAAGCCCGACCGAACCTCTTCGTGAACACGCCGGACATCCTGCACGAGTCCCTCCAGCACGGTGGGCCCGGAATGTTCGCTCTACGAGCAGCTCTCGCCGCCACCCTGGCGCCGACGTGGGGCGTCTACTCCGGTTACGAACTCTACGAACACCAAGCCGTTCGCCCCGGCAGCGAGGAATACCTCGACTCCGAGAAATACGAACTTCGGCCGCGCCGTTTCGCCGAAGCAGCAGCGCGAGGCGAGTCTCTCGAGCCGTGGATCACCGCGCTCAACCGCATCCGGCGTGCACATCCGGCCCTGCAACAGTTGCGGAACCTGCACTTTCACCACATCGACAACGACGCGTTGATCGCCTACTCGAAGTTCGACGCCTCGACCGGTGACGCCGTCCTGACGGTGATCAACCTCAACCCGTTCGCTGCAGAAGAGGGCACCGTCTGGTTGGACATGCCGGCGCTCGGACGCGAATGGCACGACCACATGACCGTGCTCGACGAGGTAACCGGTGAGCAGTTCAATTGGGGCCAAGCCAATTTCGTCCGCCTCGAGCCCTGGCGTTCGGTGGCGCACATCCTCGCGCTCCCACCCGTTCCGTATCCGGCCCGGATCTCTCTGGCCTACCAAGCACGCAATGCGCACCGCGCAGGTGGAGGCAAGTGATGTCAACCGAGAAGTTCCCTTCGGGTATCGCACCGGACAATCACGATCTGGAGCTGTTGGCGCGCGGTGAACATCACGATCCGCACAGTGTCCTCGGCGCCCATCCCCACGCCGACGGCACCGTTCTGCGAGCGTTGCGTCCCAACGCCGAGTCCGTCAGTGCCGTCATCGGCGGCAAAAACTTTCCTCTCGAACATGTTTCGAACGGAATCTTCGCGGCTCTGGTCCCCTACCCCGACCTGATCGACTATCGCTATTCCGTGACGTACCCGGGTGGACACACGGTTCTCGCAGCCGACCCTTACCGGTTCCTGCCTACTCTCGGTGAACTCGACCTACACCTGTTCGGCGAAGGTCGGCACGAACGACTGTGGGACATCCTCGGTGCACATCCGCGTTCTTACGAGACACCGGACGGCCCCGTCGACGGCACCTCGTTCGCCGTCTGGGCTCCGGCCGCCCGCGGCGTGACCGTCGTCGGCGACTTCGACGGGTGGAGTGGGCAATTCGCCCCCATGCGAGTCCTCGGATCCACTGGGGTCTGGGAACTCTTCCTGCCCGACATCGCAGTCGGTTCGCTGTACAAGTTCCGGGTCCACGGCCACGACGGCTCCGTTCGCGACAAGGCCGATCCCATGGCATTCGGTACCGAGGTCCCGCCGGCGACGGCGTCGCGAGTGACCACCAGTTCGCATGAGTGGAACGACGCGGCCTGGCTCGAAACCCGCGCCGGTGTCGATCCTTCGCAGTCCCCGATGAGCGTGTACGAGGTGCACCTCGGATCGTGGCGTCCGGGACTCGACTACCGGCAGATGGCCGAGCAACTCGCCGTCTACGTCACCGAAACCGGATTCACCCACGTCGAACTGCTGCCCGTCTCCGAGCATCCGTTCGGTGGATCGTGGGGATACCAGGTCACCTCGTACTACGCACCGACCTCCCGCTTCGGCACCCCGGACGACTTCCGCTGGTTCGTCGACCACCTGCACGCCGCAGGGATAGGTGTCATCGTCGACTGGGTGCCTGCACACTTCCCCAAAGACGAGTGGGCCCTGGCTCGTTTCGACGGAACTCCCCTGTACGAGCACGCCGATCCGCGTCGCGGCGAGCAGTTGGACTGGGGCACATACGTATTCGACTTCGGTCGCCGCGAGGTCCGAAACTTCCTCGTCGCCAACGCGCTCTTCTGGCTCGAGGAGTTCCACATCGACGGACTGCGCGTCGACGCCGTCGCATCGATGCTGTACCTGGATTACTCACGCCCGGAAGGTGGATGGACTCCCAACATTCACGGCGGCCGCGAGAATCTCGAAGCCGTTGCGTTCCTGCAGGAGATGAACGCCACCGTCCACAAGAACCATCGAGGAGTCGTCACCGTCGCCGAGGAGTCGACGGCGTGGCCCGGAGTCACTCGGGCGACCAATGTCGGCGGCCTCGGATTCAACATGAAGTGGAACATGGGGTGGATGCACGACACCCTCGGGTTCCTCGGTCACGACCCGGTACACCGGACCTACCACCATCACGAGATCACGTTCTCACTGATGTACGCGTGGAGTGAGAACTACCTGCTACCGATCAGCCATGACGAAGTGGTGCACGGCAAAGGAACTCTATGGACCCGGATGCCCGGGAACGACTTCGCCAAGGCGTCCGGCCTGCGCTCACTGCTTGCATACATGTGGGCGCATCCAGGCAAGCAACTGCTGTTCATGGGACAGGAATTCGGTCAGAGTGCGGAATGGTCGGAAGAACGCGGCCTCGACTGGTGGCAGCTCGACGATCAGTACACCGGCACTCTCCATCGCGGCGTCCAGCGACTGGTCGGCGATCTCAACTCCGCGTACCGACGTCATCCGGCCATGTGGACCCTCGACACCTCGCCCGGTGGATACTCCTGGATCGACGCCAACGACACCGAGAACAACGTCCTCAGTTTTCTGCGTTACGGTACTGACGGTTCGATTGTCGCCTGCCTGTTCAACTTCTCGGGCAGTGAGCACTCGAGCTACCGCGTCGGGCTACCAGAGCCCGGCCGATGGGTGGAAATTCTCAACACCGATGCCGAGGTGTACGGCGGCTCCGGAGTCGGGAACCTCGGAGCGGTCACAGCAACGTCGCATTCGTGGCACGGTCGGCCAGCCTCCGCACAGGTGGCGCTGCCAGCTGCTGGAGCGATTTGGATAAGTCTGGAGCGTTGATGGTCGGCCGGCGAGTAGTCATTGTCACGTCGTCACTGTTGGCAGTGGCCGCACTGCTCGCCGGTTGTGCCCAGGGAACGAGTGGCCACGCCGTCTCGATTTATCACGATCCCTTCCGCGTCGCCGGACTCGACGCAACGGCAGGACCAAGTGGGTTGCGTCCGGGAGCCCCCAACGCCGACCGAGCAATCACCGGCACCGACGGCGGGGACATCGACGCGCTGGCAGCCAACGCCATCACAGACATCGAAACCTACTGGGCCGCCGAGTACCCGGCTCTGTTCGACAAGCCCTTCGAACCGGTCGACGAGCTGATCTCGTGGGACCCCACCGAATCGAACGGCCCGGACTTCTGTGAGGAGACCACCGAAGAACTCATCAACGCCGGGTACTGCAGCATCGATCACACCATCGGTTGGGATCGTGAATTGCTGCTGCCCGAGGTGCGGGAGAAGTTCGGTGACGTGGCCGTCGCGTTCATCTTTGCGCACGAGTACGGCCATGCCGTTCAACGCAAGGCCGGGATCGTCGGCGGTAAACGAGACGCAGCCCTGGTGCGCGAACAGCAAGCCGACTGTTTCGGTGGCGCCTTCTTGCGGCACGTCGCCGAGGACAAGGCCGCGCACTTCACGATGAACACCTCCGACGGACTCAACAAGGTGTTGGCGTCGGCGGTCGCCATCCGCGACGAAGACCCTAATGATCCTGAGAGCCACCATGGTTCGGCGTTCGAGCGCGTCACCGCCACTCAGATCGGCTTCACCGACGGCGCCGGTGCGTGCGCGAAGATGGACGCCGACGAAATCGAGTCACGACGTGCAGACCTCCCGCAGCAGTTCGCCGAGGGCAACGATTCCGGAGAACTGCCCGTCACCGAGGCAACTCTCGACGAGTTCGTGAAGACCTTCCAAGCGATCTTCGATCTACCGCAGCCACCGAAGGTCGTGTTCACCGGCGCAGACACCGGGTGCAGCGATGCCGTTGCGACCGAACCCGTCTCGTACTGCCCGTCGACGAACACCATCGGAATCAGCGTCGACGACCTTGCCGAGCGCGGCACGCCGGGTCGCGTCGGGCGACGCGAGTTAATCCAGACCAACATCACCGGTGACTACAACGCCTATGTCCTGCTCGCGTCGAGGTACACCCTCGCGATGCAGAAGGAGAACGGCCAATCGCTCGACACTCCGCAGACTGCCCTGCGCGCGGCCTGCTTGTCCGGTGTCATCACCGCAGCACTCAGTCCCACCAACGCCGCGGCGTCCGGAGCACAGGTCACACTCTCCCCCGGCGACCTCGACGAAGCTGTATCGGGGCTGCTGACCGACGGCCTGGCTGCCAGTGACGTCAACGGTGAGACGGTCCCGAGCGGGTTCGCACGTGTCGACGCGTTCCGGACCGGCGTTCTCGGTGGCCGGGAAGTGTGCGACAGCCGCTACACGGAGTAGCGACTGCCGGTCCACACGTCAGTAGAGAGCGGAAGCCAACTTACGACGGGCCGCGATGACGATCGGTTCTGCCGGGTCGAACAGTTCGAACAGTTCGAGCAGGCGCGTCCGAGCGGCAGCCTTGTCGTCGCCGGCAGTTCGCGAGACCACCGAGATCAAGCGGGCGAACGACGCCTCGGGTTGCTGGGCGAACATTTCCAGGTCGGCCGCAGCGAACTGCAGTTCGAGATCGGACGGATCAGCATCCGCGGCCGCAATCGACTCGGGATCGACACCCTGAACCCGAGCCATGAACTTCACCTGGCGGACAGCGCTCTTGGCCTCCGCATTGTTGGGTTCGGCGTCGAGAATTTCCTGGTACGCAGCGATGGCGGCGTCGAGATCGCCCTCGTCCAGCGCGGTTTCAGCGGCCACGAAGCGAGGATCCTCGACCTCCTCCACCGGTTCGTCCGCGTCGGAGACCGGCCCACTCAACTTGCCCTCGACAGCTTGGAGGACTGCGTCGAACCACTGGCTGAGCTGCGCCTCTGGCTGAGCGCCCTGAAAATCGGCCAACGGCTGACCAGCCGCGACAGCAACAACCGTCGGAACCGACTGGACACCGAATGCCTGCGCGATACGAGGGCTCACGTCGACGTCGACGTTGGCAAGAATCCACTTGCCGCCGGCTCGCGCTGCAAATGATTCGAGAACTTCGGTGAATACGACCGAGGGCTCGTATGCGCGGCCACCGATGTTGACGATCACCGGCACCTGGCTCGACTTCAGCAGGACTTCGCTTTCGAAGTTCTCCTCGGTCACCTCGATCACTGCCCCGGAGACAGCAGAAACGGCCCCGTCGCCGCTGGTGTTACGCGGCGGTGGTGGGGCCGTGGCCCGCTCTTTGAAGGCGGACAAGTCGACTGCGCCGCTCATGGCGGCAGCAACTGCGGACGAACGCGCGGGGGGCCTGGAACCTGGTCGAGTCACGGCTCCCAGTTTGTCACGAGTTGCGAGAAGCTACGTAGAGGGATGCAGCACTCAGACGAGCGCCGCGTTGCCCTTGGACGCCTCGAACTCCGTGGACAGCTCACCGAGCTTGCCGTTTCGCACTGCCCAGCGTTCGAAGATGACGGTGCCGAAGGGCGGAACGCTCGAGATCAGCGCAAGGATCGTGGTCTTGACGTCCCACTTGAGCGACCACGCGGTCAGGAGTGCAACAACGATGAACACCAGGAAGCCGGCGGTTCCGTGGACCATTCCGGGGATGCGAATCGCTTCTTCGTGTCCGAGGACCCACTTGAAGAACATGGCAACCAGCAAGGCCGCCCAGGTCACAGCTTCCCACCACGCCACCAGACGGAAGCGTTTCGCGGGAGTGGATACGTCAAAGATGTTCGCCATGAGGCCATTGTGCCCGAACAACTACGACGCCCCGTAGTTGTGTGAGGAAAACCACGGGGCGTCGCAGAGCGAGAGCGCTCGTTCAGGTGTATTTAGACACTCACGCCTTGGGGACGCGGACGATGAGTGCGTCGCCTTGTCCGCCGCCGCCGCAGAG
>NZ_JARVSY010000048.1:0-1036 GCF_030208925.1 Rhodococcus sp. MEB032 | reverse complement strand
GTGTTCGGCGGTGTCCTACTCTCCCACACCCTGTCGAGTGCAGTACCATCGGCGCTGAAGGGCTTAGCTTCCGGGTTCGGAATGGGACCGGGCGTTTCCCCTTCGCTATGACCGCCGTAACTCTATGAAACTGTCACAGTAACCTTCTTCTGATCACCTGGTTTCACCACCCGTCAACACCAGTTTCTGGTGTTGGGGGATGGAGAAAACAGGGTTTCTCATCAGTATCTGTGTGTTGTTTCAGATACCGCACAGTGGACGCGTAGCTTCTTTGTGGTAAGTCCTCGGCCTATTAGTACCAGTCACCTGCATGCATTACTGCACTTCCAGTTCTGGCCTATCAACCCGGTGGTCTGCCGGGGGCCTTACCCCCTCGAGGGGGTGAGAAACCTCATCTTGGAACAGGCTTCCCGCTTAGATGCTTTCAGCGGTTATCCCTTCCGAACGTAGCTAACCAGCGGTGCTCCTGGCGGAACAACTGGCACACCAGAGGTTCGTCCGTCCCGGTCCTCTCGTACTAGGGACAGCCTTCCTCAAGTTTCTAACGCGCGCGGCGGATAGAGACCGAACTGTCTCACGACGTTCTAAACCCAGCTCGCGTGCCGCTTTAATGGGCGAACAGCCCAACCCTTGGGACCTACTCCAGCCCCAGGATGCGACGAGCCGACATCGAGGTGCCAAACCATCCCGTCGATATGGACTCTTGGGGAAGATCAGCCTGTTATCCCCGGGGTACCTTTTATCCGTTGAGCGACACCGCTTCCACTTGCCGGTGCCGGATCACTAGTCCCGACTTTCGTCCCTGCTCGACCTGTCAGTCTCACAGTCAAGCTCCCTTGTGCACTTGCACTCGACACCTGATTGCCAACCAGGCTGAGGGAACCTTTGGGCGCCTCCGTTACATTTTGGGAGGCAACCGCCCCAGTTAAACTACCCACCAGGCACTGTCCCTGAACCAGATCATGGTCCGAGGTTAGAGGTCCAATTCGATCAGAGTGGTATTTCAACAACGACTCCACGATAACTGGCGTCACCG
>NZ_JARVSY010000062.1:0-1038 GCF_030208925.1 Rhodococcus sp. MEB032 | reverse complement strand
CGTTGCCGCCGGGGCCGAGGGGCTTGGCGTCGTCGTCGACGATCTTCGCGGAGATGCCGGGCAGTGGGGCCATCGCGGATCCGGGTTTGGTGGCGGTGATACCGGGGAGTGGGGAGATCATGATCGCGCCGGTCTCGGTCTGCCACCAGGTGTCGACGATGGGGGCTTTGTTGCCGCCGATGACCTCTCGGAACCAGCGCCACGCTTCGGGGTTGATGGGCTCGCCCACAGATCCGAGGAGGCGGATCGAGGACAGGTCGTGGGCGTCGGGGATCTCGCGGCCCCACTTCATGAACGTGCGCACGAGGGTGGGTGCGGTGTAGTAGATGGAGACGCCGTACTTCTCGATGATGTCGAAGTGGCGGTGCTCGTTCGGGGAGTTGGGGGTGCCTTCGTAGACGACCTGGGTGACGCCGTTCGAGAGGGGTCCGTAGACGATGTAGGAGTGTCCGGTGACCCAGCCGATGTCGGCGGTGCACCAGTAGACGTCTTGTCCCGCTTTGTGATCGAAGACGTTGTGGTGGGTGTACGAGGCCTGGGTGAGGTAGCCGCCGGAGGTGTGGATGATGCCCTTGGGCTTTCCGGTGGTGCCGGAGGTGTAGAGAATGAACAGGGGATGTTCGGCGTCGAAGGCTTGCGCCTCGTGCTCGGGTGAGGCCTGTGCGACGGTTTCGTGCCACCACAGGTCGCGGCCGTCGGTCCAGTCGACGTCGATGCCGGTCCGGTTGACCACCAACACGTTCTGGACGGATTCGGCTCCGGCGACGGATTCGTCGACCGCTGTTTTGATGGGTGCTGCTGCGCCGCGTCGCCACTGGCCGTCGACGGTGACGACGAGTTTGGCTTGGGCGTCGTCGATGCGTGAGCGTAGGGCGGTGGCGGAGAATCCGGCGAAGACGACGGAGTGGGTCAGGCCGAGGCGGGCGCAGGCGAGCATGGTGACGATCGCTTCGGGGATCATCGGCATGTAGATCGCTACGCGGTCACCGGCGACGAGGCCGAGGTCGGTGAAAGTGTTTGCGGCGCGGCTGACTTCGG
>NZ_JARVSY010000045.1:0-1046 GCF_030208925.1 Rhodococcus sp. MEB032 | reverse complement strand
ACTCGGCTCGATGGGACCGGGAACCAAGCTCCCCAGCCTGGGACACGCACCGTACTCAGTCCTTCGTGACGCGTACACCGAAGCTGCGCTCGGCATGATCGACGGTGGCGCCGACGCCATCCTCGTCGAAACCTGCCAGGACCTGCTTCAGGTGAAGGCGGCCATTCTCGGCAGTCAGCGCGCGATGGAGCAACTCGGACTGCGGTTGCCGATCATCACGCACGTGACGGTAGAGACAACTGGAACGATGCTCCTGGGCAGTGAGATCGGTGCGGCGCTGACGGCACTCGAGCCACTCGGTATCGACATGATCGGCCTGAACTGTGCCACCGGGCCGGCCGAGATGAGCGAACATCTCCGGCACCTGTCCAAGTACTCGACGCTGCCGGTGTCGGTCATGCCCAATGCCGGTCTGCCGCAGCTCGGCCCCAAGGGCGCCGAGTACCCGCTGACCGCCGACGAATTGGCCGAAGCCCTCAGTGGTTTCGTTTCCGAGTTCGGACTCGGCCTCGTAGGCGGCTGCTGCGGTACGACACCCGAGCACATCAGCGCGGTCGCCGACGCGGTCCGTCAGGTCGAGAAGGCCCAGCGCACCCCGATCCACGAGCCGAGTACCTCTTCGCTGTACTCGGCGGTGCCGTTCGAGCAGGACGCCAGCATCCTGATGATCGGTGAACGCACGAACTCCAACGGCTCCAAGGCTTTCCGTGAGGCAATGCTCTCCGCGGACTACCAGAAGTGCCTGGACATCGCCAAGGACCAGACCCGCGACGGCGCACACATGCTCGACCTCAACGTCGACTACGTGGGCCGCGACGGTGCCGCCGACATGTCGGAACTGGCCAGCCGTCTGGCGACGTCCTCGACGCTGCCGATCATGCTCGACTCCACCGAGCCTGCCGTGTTGCAGGCTGGTCTCGAACACCTCGGTGGCCGCTGCGCTGTCAACTCCGTCAACTACGAGGACGGCGCCGGCCCCGAATCGCGTTTTCACAAGATCATGACGTTGGTCAAGGAGCACGGCGCGGCAGTCGTCGCCCTGACCA
>NZ_JARVSY010000066.1:0-1060 GCF_030208925.1 Rhodococcus sp. MEB032 | reverse complement strand
ACGCCTTGGGGACGCGGACGATGAGTGCGTCGCCTTGTCCGCCGCCGCCGCAGAGTGCGGCTGCGCCGATGCCGCCGCCGCGGCGTTGCAGTTCGAGGGCGAGGTGCAGGGCGATGCGGGCGCCGGACATGCCGAGGGGGTGGCCGACGGCGATGGCGCCGCCGTTGACGTTGACCTTGGCGGGGTCGAGGCCGAGTTCGCGGGTGGAGGCGATCCCGACGGCGGCGAATGCTTCGTTGATTTCGACGAGGTCGAGGTCGGTGGGGTCGATGCCTTCCTTCGCGCAGGCCTTGGCGATGGCCCGGGCGGGTTGGGACTGGAGGGTGGAGTCGGGTCCGGCGACGACGCCGTGGGCGCCGATTTCCGCGATCCAGGTCAGGCCGAGTTCTTCGGCTTTGGTTTTGCTCATCACGATCACGGCGGCGGCGCCGTCGGAGATCGGGGAGGCGGAGCCGGCGGTGATGGTGCCGTCCTTGCTGAACGCGGGACGCAGTTTGCCGAGGGATTCGGTGGTGGTGTCGGCGCGGATGCCTTCGTCCTGGGCGAAGACGATGGGCTCGCCCTTGCGTTGGGGGATGGAGACGGGGACGACTTCGTTGTCGAAGAGGCCGTCTTTCCAGGCGCGGGCCGCGTTCTGGTGTGAGGCGGCGGCGAAGGCGTCCTGCTCGGCGCGGGTGATGTGGGCGGTTTCTTGTTGGTTGACCTGTTCGGTGAGCAGGCCCATGGCCTGGTCGGTGAAGATGTCGTGGAGGCCGTCGTAGGCCATGTGGTCGCGGAGGGTGACGTCGCCGTATTTGAAGCCTTCGCGGCTTTTTTCGAGCATGTGGGGTGCGCGGGACATCGATTCCTGCCCGCCGGCGACGACGATGTCGAATTCGCCGGCGCGGATGAGTTGGTCGGCGAGGGCGATGGCGTCGATGCCGGAGAGGCACACTTTGTTGATGCTCAGGGCGGGGACGTTCATGGGGATGCCGGCGGCGACGGCGGCTTGGCGGGCGGGCATCTGGCCGGCGCCGGCGGTGAGGACCTGTCCCATGATGACGTAGTCGACCTGTTCGGG
>NZ_JARVSY010000035.1:0-1206 GCF_030208925.1 Rhodococcus sp. MEB032 | reverse complement strand
TGGTGGCGTTGGCGATGCGCCGGTCGGTTGACCTTGTGGTGGGTATGTATGCGGTCGCCAAGGCTGGTGGCGGGTATGTTCCGGTGGATCCGGATCAGCCGGCGGATCGTACGGCGTTCATTCTCGAGGCTGCGGCTCCGGTGTGTGTGGTCAGTACTTCGGATGTTGGTTTCGATGCTGGTGCGGTGCCGGTGGTCGAGGTTGATGTTGTCGATGTGTCTGGTTTTTCGGGTGCGCCTGTCTCTGATGCGGATCGGGTTTCGCCGTTGCGGCCGGAGAATACGGCGTATGTGATTTTCACGTCGGGTTCGACGGGTCGGCCGAAGGGTGTGGCGGTTTCGCATGCGGCTGTGGTGAATCAGTTGCTGTGGAAGCGTGAGACTTTCGGTCTTGATCAGGATGATGCGGTGTTGCTCAAGACTGCGTCGACGTTCGATTTGTCGGTGTGGGAGTTTTGGTCTGCGTTGGTTTCGGGTGCGCGGTTGGTGATCGCGAAGGTCGGCGGTCAGCAGGATCCGCAGTATCTGCTCGATGTGATGGCTGTGTCGGGTGTGTCGACGTTGCATGTGGTTCCGTCGATGTTGGAGGCGTTGGCGGCTACTGGTGGTGGTGTTCTTCCGTCGGGGCTTCGTCAGGTGTTGGCGATCGGTGAGGCGTTGCCTGCTGATCTGGCGCGGCGTGTGCGTGTGGCCAATCCTGATGTGCGGTTGTTCAATTTGTATGGTCCGACGGAGGCGGCGGTGTCGGTGACCTCGCATGAGGTGACCGATGGTGATGTGTCGTCGGTGTCGATCGGGTCGGCGGAGTGGAATACGCAACTGTTGGTGTTGGATTCGCGGTTGCATCCGGTTCCGGTCGGTGTTGCGGGTGAGTTGTATCTTGCGGGTGCGCAGTTGGCTCGGGGGTATCAGGGCCGGGTGGATTTGTCGGCGGAGCGTTTCGTCGCCAATCCCTTCAGCGGCGCGGGTTCGCGGATGTATCGCACGGGCGACGTGGTGTCGTGGAATCGTTCGGGCGAGCTCGAGTACGTGGGGCGCAGCGATTTCCAGGTGAAGTTGCGTGGATTCCGGATCGAGCTCGGTGAGATCGAGGCGGCGTTGGTTGCTGTCGATTCGGTGGGTCAGGCGGTGGCCGTCGTGCACGAGGACGCGCACGCCGGTGAGATGTTGGTTGCGTATGTCACTGCTTCGTCCGGGTCCGGGTCCG